>QHOW01000135.1 GCA_003219435.1 Verrucomicrobiota bacterium
AATTCCCGGCATTCGGGAATGGCGAGACTTTGCACTGCGCGCTTGACTCGCGGCACGAGCGATGGACCCGCGCTCAACTCGTCCATGCCAAGCCCGAGCAAAAGCGGGATGAGCGCGACATCCCCAGCCATTTCTCCGCAAACGCCGACCCAGATATTGTTCGCATGCGCTGCATCGGCGATCATTTTGAGCAAACGCAAGACGGCCGGATGAGTCGGCTCGTAAAGATGCGCGATCTTCTCATTGACCCGATCGACTGCCAGCGCGTACTGAATCAGGTCGTTTGTTCCTATACTGAAAAAATCCGCCTCGCGAGCAAGCACATCGGCGGATATGGCGGCACTGGGGATTTCGATCATCGCGCCGACTTCGATTTCCTTGCCGATCTCGATCTTCGAGCTGCTTAACTCTTTTTTACACTCCGCGAGCACAGCGATGGCGCCGCGCAATTCATCCAGACCGGAGATCATGGGGAACATGATTTTTACATTGCCCACAGCACTGGCGCGCAGAATGGCACGCAACTGCGTTTTGAAGATGTCGACGTTCTCGAGGCAAAAACGGATTGCGCGCCAGCCAAGGAATGGATTTAGCTCATCGGTGATATCGACAGTACCCGGAGCGAGCTTGTCGCCCCCAAGGTCGAATGTTCGAATAATCAGCGGATCGGGCCGCACGCGCTCCGCCACTTTTCGATAGATTTCGTATTGTTCTTCCTCGGTGGGCAGAGTGCTGCGATTCAAATAGAGAAACTCCGTGCGATAAAGTCCGATTCCTTCAGCGCCGTTGGCGATGACTGCATTAACATCCTCCGGAAGCTCGATATTTGCAGAGAGGACAATGTGCCGGCCATCGCGCGTGGTCGAACTTGTCTCGCGCAGCTCTTTCAACTGCGCCACGACTCGGGCTCTTCTTGATTCAATTTGCGCGTAGTGCGCGAGGCTCTCTGGCGCCGGATCGACAATGAGCACGCCGTCCGTCCCATCGAGGAGCACCTCTTGACCAGTCTCGAGTTTTGCGGTGATATCGTGCAACCCGACGATCGCCGGGATATTAAGCGAGCGCGCCATGATGGCCGTATGCGACGTGCGGCTGCCAAGATCCGTCGCAATCCCGAGCACGTGCTCCCGGTTCATGCTGGCAGTGTCGGAAGGAGTCAGGTTATGGGCGATGAGGATATGTGGCTCAGTTAAATCAAGAAATTTCTTGGGCGCTTTTCCCTGGAGATTGCGGATCACCCGTTTGGTCACATCCTGGATATCAACCGCGCGCTCACGCAGATAAGGATCATCTATTTTGCTCAAGGTTTCGGCGTAACGCGTGGCGACTTCTTGAAAAACCCACTCGACATTGCAAAGGTCGGTCTCCAATTTATGCAACACTTCATCGATGAGAGTGCGATCCTCCACTACGAGCAGATGGGCGTCGAAAATGGCGGCGTCCTTTGCTCCGATCGATTCTGCGATGCGTTGCTGCATCTCCAGAATCTGCATCCGCGTTTGGATGAGGGCGGCCTCGAAGCGACCAATCTCGTCCGCGATCTGCGAAGGCGAGATGCGATAACGCGGCACGTCATCCAAGTCGTCTCGAACGACATGGATCTTGCCGTGCGCAGTTCCCGGTGAAACACCTGCTCCTTGAAATTGGATTTCCTGCCGCGCCTTGTCGCTCATTCGACTGCCAGAGTAAAGCAGATGTCAAACGCTGCGAAGCCCGCGTCGGCACGGGCGCGCATGGACCCCGGCGTATGAGTCATATGAGTTCTATAGGTTTATGAGCCCCATGGGGCCGACTCAATCTTCGTTGAAGCGCGCGTTGATCAGCTCCTCAAGCTCCTCTATCGCCTTGTCAGCATCCGGGCCTTCGCAGCGAATCCGCAGTTTCGACCCCTGTCCCGCGGCCAGCATCATTAAGCCCATGATGCTTTTGCCATTGACCTCCTCGCCTTCTTTCGACACCCAAATTTCCGAGCGATAACCGCTCGCGATGCGCACAAACATCGCCGCCGGCCGCGCGTGGAGACCAAGCCGATTCACGATTGTAATCTCCTTTTCGACCTTCTGGCCGGACGCCGCACGATTCGCTCTTCGATACAACAAGCCCATTACGTCCCCTTCTGTTCCATCAAATTGAGCAGCTTCGTGTTGAACCGGACGGCGCTGTTTTCGCCCAGGCCCTTCAATTTTTGATCCATCGCCGCAACTTCGATCAGGCGCGCCATGTCGCGACCGGGTCTCACGGGAATAGTCACGTGCGGCACTTGAAGCCCGAGAATTTCGTAAAATTCCCGATCAAGCCCGATTCGATCGACCGTCTCCATCTCCTGCCAATCCTTCAGCGTCGCGACCAGATCGAGGCGCTTCTCGATTCGAATACTGCCAATACCGAAAACGGACGCCACGTTAATGATGCCAATCCCGCGAACTTCCATGTGATTGCGGGTCAGTTCCGGCGCGGTCGCCATGAGCTCGCGTCCCTCAAGCGAAGTGATCCGCGTCACGTCGTCGGCTACCAGGCTATAACCACGCTCGATCAGCCCAAGGACGCATTCGCTTTTGCCGATGCCGCTCACGCCGCGAATCAAAACGCCGATGCCGAGAATATCCACCATGCTGCCGAACTCGGTCACCGTCGGCGAGAAATCGACTTCCAAGGCTATTGTCGCCGCATTAATGAACTTCATCGTGATCATTGGCGTGCGAAACACTGCGATCCCTGCTTCCGCTGTCACAGCGAGCAACTCGGGCGCGAGGTGAAATCCGCGCGACATCACCAGGCACGGAATTTTGCGCTCGCATAATTTCTGAAACCGCCTTACTCGCGCTCTTGGAGTCAAACTTTTCAAATAGGAATGTTCAGCCGCACCCAACACCTGCACCCGTTTCTCCGCGAAATACGTGTAGAAGCCAGAAAGCGCCAGACCCGGACGGTTGATGGTCGGCTCGCGAATCTTCCGATGGAATCCCACGCGCGGTCCCTCCAGCTTCATCTGGAGCTTTTCGGCGTGAGAATTATAAAAGCTCTCAACCGTGACAACCGGGACGCTCTTCTGTTGATCGCTTGTCGAAGTAATCGTCTGGGTCCCGCGCTGTTCCGGCATCAGGATTAACTTCTAGCGTGAATAAGGCGCAATTTCCAATGGGCATCGCGGATCACTGCCCGAAGCGGCTCATAAAATTGCGGGCCGTTATCCGCACGAGGGTTTCGATTATGCCGGCCATTCCTCAAATGACGAAACCAGAATTACGAATGACGAAGGAAATCTCAACGACAGCTTTCCAGGTTGTAGAGCAGGCGCTCCGCCTGCCAACTTCTCGCATGGGACCGACTGCTACGTTCAGATGAGTGGCTTCATAACAAATTGCTTTACGTCCATGAAGATCCTGTGGGCGCCGGCTATCGCTCAGGGCAGGTTTTGCCCTTCAAGGCCTGTCGTGATTTGAACACGAAAATCTCACACTGATTCCGCATGTTCCTGCGCATTTGCTGGCGCTGATGGAAAGCGTGGATGGCTACCAGAAATTCTCCGGGCTGCGCCTGGCCAATGGCGTGAGAGAGTTTCTGCTAAGCAGCTCGCCAGATTTCATGGCTCAACTTCGCCAGGCAACCGAACTCGATCCATGGAGATTCGGTTTCGCGACTGTCCACAAGATCGACAACTTGGTAATTGGACTTTGCGGATTCGCGGATCCACCGGATTCAGACGGCTTGTGGAGATCGTTTACAGCATCGCGCCCAATTATCAGGGCAAAGGCTACGCCACGGAAGCAGCGACTGCGCTTGTTGATTACGCGGTCAACAGCAACCAAGTCAAAACCATCCGTGCTCACACGTTCGCAGAGTTTAATCCGTCAACACGCGTCCTCGAAAAATGCGCCTTCAAAAAAATCGGGCAGGTACTTCATTCGGAAAATAACCTCGTCTGGCGTTGGGAAAAAAGCCGGCCAAGATCGACATCAAACTAAAGCGCTCGCCGAGGTAGAGCTGGCGGCTGATGGGACCGTTGATTAGAGAATCTTTTATGCCTTCGCTTCTTCTTACCGCGTGAACTGAGTTGCTAGGCGGCTTCGAGTTTCCAGGCGTCCGATCGCTGGTTTTGTCGCCGATGAGGTGTTCTCGATGCTCTGAAACGAAACATAAGCAGACTTTACCGCGTGGCACTCATGCGTCGGCGCCTAACCCTGTGGCGGCCCGGGAAAGATTCAGGGTCGCATTATTTCCGGCGCTCGACTGTGCTCAGACGGTCAGAATCAACCGTACTTGATTCAACCGGGAACATGGAAAGAACCGCCCAATCGTTGAAACGAACCGAGAACCGTGACTATTCGTCAGGGCTGCATTTGGATTGTAAACAAATAACGGACCAACTCGCTCCGGCTGGCCGTCGTAGCCCCTAGAAATTCTACGTTTTCATTGCCGAACAACGCACCCAGCATCCCGTGGTTGTAATCGATAATTGAGCGTTCGTCGCTGTCAGCAAAGGCCGGCGGCTTTGGCCCATATCTGCTCTGCTTCGAGGCCGGTTCAAAAAACAGTCTCTTTCGCGCTTTGGTTCCCAGAATACGGAGAATTTGCTGGGCACCTTCATGGCCGAATTCGCGGTGCCACTGGTGGTAAATTGACAAACAGAGAACAACATCGCAAACGGGCAACGCTGCAACGGACTGAGGCGTCACCACGAAATGGATATAGGCCAGACTGAGGTTGGGTTTGGGTTTTTTGCAGGCATCGGATATCACCTCCCAATTGGCGTCCAATCCGATGGCGAAAAGGCCAACCTCGGCGGCCAGAGCAGTCATCACTCCCGAACTACAACCTACATCCAACACAGGGACGAAGTGCCGGTGATTCGACTCTGGATTAATTTCCAGCGTTCTTTGGTTCCCGCTCATCGTGTTTTCTGGTAATCTTGTTCGGGATTCCAAAGTAGCCTTATGGTCTTTCCCAAAGTTGTTTGTATCCGCGCCAAACCGAGAAACAATTTTGCGGAAGCCGGTGTACGTTCATCTCGCAAGAGGTCCCGATACATGATCAGTTCACGCTGGACCGAGTGGGCAATCTCTTTGCTTCTTTCAAAGGTCATAC
This sequence comes from Verrucomicrobiota bacterium, assembly GCA_003219435.1. Classification (GTDB taxonomy): domain Bacteria; phylum Verrucomicrobiota; class Verrucomicrobiia; order Chthoniobacterales; family UBA10450; genus Udaeobacter. The sequence continues at coordinate 5,086 of QHOW01000135.1, forward strand.
GATTTTGTTTTCAGCGAACTGACCGCTGCCCTCAGCTTCCGTCGACAAAATCGACAATCACATCTTGAAACGCTCGCCGAGGTAAAGCTGGCGGCTGATGGGATCGTTGATCAGAAAATCTTTTGTGCCTTCGCTTTCGACGCGGCCTTCGTAAATCAAATATGCGCGATCCACGATCGACAGCGTCTCGCGCACATTGTGGTCGGTGATCATAATGGCGAGTCCTAATTTGCGCAGGTTTACGATGATTTGCTGCACATCATAGACGGCAATGGGATCGACGCCGCTGAATGGTTCATCGAGCATCAACAATTTCGGTTGTGTCACCAACGAACGCGCAATGGTCAGGCGCCGTTTCTCACCGCCGCTCAGGGTAAGCGCGACATTTTTCGCGATTCGCTCGATCCCGAACTGGTGCAGCAGTTGATCGCACCGATTCCGGCGCTCCGTTTTGCTCAAAGGGAGCGTTTCCAAAATCGCCATGATGTTTTGCTCCACCGTCATCCTCCGAAAGATCGATTCTTCCTGCGGCAAATATCCCATGCCGAGCCGCGCGCGTTTGTACATCGGATAGTCGGTAACGTCGGTATCGGAAAAAATGACGCGCCCGCTATTGGGTCTGACGAGGCCGACGATCATGTAAAAGCTGGTCGTTTTACCTGCGCCGTTTGGGCCGAGCAGGCCGACGATCTCGCTCGCCCTGACATTCATATTGACCCCATCCACCACTGCCCGGCCGCCGTAGATCTTCACCAGTTGTTCGGTGGTGAGGACAGTTTCTTTCTTTGCCGCGGGGTGCACCCCAACTTTCGGGACGGAGACAGGCGCAGTCTGGCTAATCATGGTTTCGGCAAAGTCGGAGCGGGCGAGACCTGGGCAGGCGGCGTTTCAGTCTCCGTTTCACCCTTTGCCTCTTCCTTCGGCTGCTGGCGAATCTCGGTGCGACTCGGTCCATGCGTGGTCAGTTGATTGTTCTGGTTAATGATCATGACCGTGTCAGGGCTGGTCGCCACGTGCATGTTCATTCCTTGCTGCACGCGCGGTGTTCCCGTCAACTCAACATCTCCAGTGGCAGCGGTATAAACTGCTTTATCTGCTCGGCCAACAGCGCGCGTCGGTGGTCCGCCATTCGGATCGGAACGGTCGCGCACCAGCCCAACGTCTCCTTCTGCGATGGCCTTCTCCAGGCCCTGATTTTGCCCCTTCGTAATAAACACTGTCAGTTTGTTAGATTGAAGACTAAAGCGCGGGTCGGTTACCTTCACGCGACCGCTAAAGATGCCCATATTCTTCGCTGAATCAAAAAACACCTCATCCGCATAGATTTCCGTTGTGGTTGGTTCATTGGACTGCAGCCCCGTGGCCGCAGGAGCGGATAAACTGTTGGTAGATGACTTGTCCTCTTTTCCCGCGACTGCTTTCTCTGGTTTCTTCGGCGGCTCGCTGGAGTTCGTCGGTACAGCGGCAACCTGCCCATGTAAGTGCGCCGTCATCAGGCTGGCCAGCAAAACGAGCGACATCGCCACTCTTTTCATTCGTTTGTTTTCCCTGTCAGATGCGACCGGTCGGTGATCACCATTTTTACATTTCCGATCAATCGTCCAGTCCTCGTATTGGTGTCGAACTGCACTGAATCACCGGCGATGTTGAAGTCTGCGCGCTGGATCGTTGTCCGCTCCTGCGAGCTCAAGACCCGGGTGTTCAAGTCAAGCACGGACGTCTGCATGTCGATTTTTAGGTCGGGCTGACTCTCCGGGGTGTAAGTCGTAATTTTAAGATGCTGGAAGCCGATGTGCTGTTGGTCAATCCGTTGCGCCGTCCCCGCTTCAAATCTTCCTCGCAGATGACCTTCGCCATCGAAATCCGGCAGCACAAGACCTTTAGCTTCATGGCCGATGGGCAACGGAATATTGGTCAGACTTTGCTCGGCCGGAGACCCATTCGGGCTCACTCTGGCGCGAGCTGATTTCTTCTTGTCGCCTTTGGATCCGGCTAACAAATCACTTGCCGGCATCGCAATCGACAACAGAAACGGCACCAGCCAAACGAACCAGCTCCAGTCCGCCATCGGACGGACTCGCTGCGGCGAGTGTGCGGAGCGGCCGCTACGAAACAGCAGCATGAATAGCCATTAACATGCGCAAATGCTTCGGCAAATCCTTTAGCGGAATTTGATTCGGGCCATCCGACAACGCACGCGCCGGGTTTTCGTGCACCTCCATAAAGATACCGTCACATCCCATGGCCATCGCGGCCCGGGCAAGCGCGGGCGCAAGAACACCATCACCCGAAGTGAAGTCCCCCGCCCCGCCCGGCCGTTGAACTGAATGGGTCGCATCAAAGATGACGCGATATCCGGCCTCGCGAATCCAATAAAGCGATCGCAGGTCGGTCACGAGATTGTTGTAGCCAAACGTTGTCCCGCGCTCTGTGAAACAAAATTTTGAGTTCCCGAACGCGATCAGCTTGTCGGCAATGTTTCGCACGTCCCACGGCGCGAGGAACTGACCTTTTTTCACATTGACCACGCAACCCGTTTCCGCTGCGGCGCGGAGCAGATCGGTTTGCCGGCAGAGGAATGCCGGGATTTGTAACATGTCGATCTTTTCGCCAGCGATCCCGGCTTCAGCCGGCGAATGAACATCCGTTGTGACCGGCATTTTCAAGTCGCGGCCGATGGCTGAAAGAATTTCGCAGCCCTCGCGCACGCCAATTCCGCGAAACGAGCGTACCGAAGTCCGGTTGGCTTTATTGTAGGAAGCTTTAAAAATAAAATCGACATCTTCCGCCGCGCAGATTTCCGCGATCCTTTTTGCCATGCGCCAGACGAACTTCTCCGATTCGATCACGCATGGACCGAGAATGAACGCCGGACGCGGCCCGCCAATGGTGACTTTGCCGACGCGCAATGGCTTTGTTTTCACACTTATTGATTGTAGCGGCGGTCTATGACCGTCGCACTATTTTTGCGGGAGCGTCTTCTTTCGCACAAGATCGACAATCGCAAAAGGTGCATACAATCCGAGAAAGAAAAGCAACGCCACCCCATGCATTTCCACTAGGTAAAGGGGGCGTGAATCGGAGAGAAAATTCAAAACGGAAAACGCTTCCGGTTTGTGCAGCAGAAATCCGTAATTAAAGCCGGTCAGCTCGTCGGCAATAAGGGTGACCACAAAATAAAACTCCGACCACAGCCACACGCGCACGATTGACATTGGGTATGGGCGGTATTGCCGAGTCAACATCAGGAAGACTACGCCGACGATGATACCGCAATGCGAGGTGAAAAAACTGATGAACCGCCAATCCGGAAAACCAAAGCGCAAGTTTGGCGTGAGTACGGCTTGAAGTGTGCCGCCAATCCCCCAGAAGTAGGCAACCTCGAACCAGCGCTGACTCCCGGTCCACATCGCCACGATTACAACCACCATGCCCCAGTCGCACATTTGCATCGGCAACATTTGCCGCCAGTCCACAATGCCGCGGCTGCGGACAAAAATTATGTAGGCGACATAGTTAAGGACGAGGACTGCCGAGATGAAGGCAATAATCGCCCGTTCAACGCGCGGGGATTTTGTGCGACGCACAATCACGGCCAGCGCAAAGGGCATGGTGATTGTGAGAAAAATGACCGCGAGGTGCGGCAGGCCATACGGTTGAAACGGATGTTCGGCGTTCATCGCAAAATCGACAATTCGTCGCGCCCGCCGCGGCGAGCGATTTTGTGTAGCAGCAAGTTCCAAACTTGCTCCACAATTAGCGAATTACCCAGAGATTACAGGGAATCACATCGGTGATCCAGGCGATATTGCTCGGCAGTGGCTGGATCGCACCATCATTTTTCTGCATCGGCACTACGAGTAAGTCTGCTTTCACGGATTGAACAAAGTCCGAAGCAGCCAGCCCGGTGTTGCCGCGAATGCAGCGCGCCTCAATCGGAACCTCGGTGGCGCCAGCTGACAAAACGAATCTTTCCAGTGCGTCTTCATCCTCATCTTTTGTTCTGGATTTTTCGCCTTCGCCGGCATCCGCGCGGATCGATGCGCGCGCCTTATCAAACGCAGTGATAATGCGAATCACATAAAGCCGCTCGCACGATTCTGCCGCGGCGAACCCCAGCGTCTTTTTTAACGCGTGCAATGCGTGCTCGGAATGATCGGCAACCAAGACGATCCGCCGCAGGGGCTTGGGTTTCACATCCGGGTGAGTGAAAAGCATGACCGCGCAGGCGGCTTCTCGCACAAGGCGACGCGCGACATTGCCAAGAAAGGGGTGTAACACGACTTCCTTTTCGAGCGCGCCGGCAACGACGACGTCGATCTTGTGGCGGTCGAGCACGCGGAGAATGGCCTGGGCTGGATCGCCGTTTTCATAATGGATCGGGGAATCGGCCGGAAGCTGCAGTTGCGCGAGCGCATCGTTAAACTTCTTCGATGTCTCCTCATTACGATCGCCCACATAAATTAAATGAAGGTCGGCGGAAAATCGGTCCCGTATTCGCTTCGCTTCAGCCAGCACATGCTTGAATCGCGGGGAAAAAGTGCTCGCGACGGCAACTGTGCGATACGGCGATGGGACGGTCATGCAGCGAGAATCAATCTCGACTTTCTGCGGATTTCGGCAACCGGGTGGTAGAAACGGACCACCGGGCCGTCCGCGGCGCGCTCGGCGAGCGCGCCCTACCAATCCACTTTTCATTTCGAATTCCTCTGCGAATTTCGCTTATGAGACGGGCAATTTATCCGGGCAGTTTTGATCCGGTGACGAATGGCCACCTCGATGTCGTCGAACGTGCGCGAAAGCTATTTGACGAGGTGATTGTGGCCGTGGCGGATAATGACGAGAAACAACCGCTTTTCTCGCTAAGGGAACGTCTCGATTTGCTCCGAAAAACAGTTGGGAGGATCGACAATGTGCGGATTGCGCAGCTCAAGGGATTGCTGGTCGAGTTCGCCAAAGCGGAAAAAGCCGGGGCGGTCATCCGCGGTTTGCGGGCGGTTTCCGATTTTGAGTTCGAATTTCAAATGGCGTTAATGAACCGGAAACTAGATGCGGTGGTGGAGACAATTTTCCTCATGCCGAAGGAGGAGTACACTTACCTTAGCTCTCGCATTGTAAAAGAGATCGCGCGCCTCGGCGGCGATGTTTCCAGTTTTGTTCCGGCCTGCGTGACCAGGGCGCTGAACAGGAAATTTAATCGATGAACTCCAAAGGGTCTCGCGATGAAGATTCATCTGAAACAAATTCCACCTGAAGGTCTGCATCTCGAGGGAGATGAGGACTGTCCGATTCGGGAACTGGAGACGGAGGAAATTCGTTGTGCTGGTCCGCTCCATTACAGTATCGACCTGGGTGTTACAGGCGGGGCGCTGTGGGCGAGTGGATCGCTGTCGCAGCCGGTGGAGCTGCCGTGCGTAGCGTGTCTGGAGAAATTTGTGCACGAGATTCAGGTGCCGGCATTTGCAATCCACACCGATTTGGGCGGGCCGGAGGCGGTCGATCTTACCCCATTCATGCGCGAGGATCTTTTGCTGAATCTACCCGCCCACCCGCGTTGTGACCGGGATGCCGGCCGGGTTTGCACGCCGAAACAAATCGAAACTTCCGAGCAGGATACAAAGCGCAAATCGGATTGGAGCGCGCTAGATAAACTAAAGTTGA
>QHOW01000136.1 GCA_003219435.1 Verrucomicrobiota bacterium
TGAACGCGAAATCTTGAAAACGCGACCAGGGACAGATTTGCCGCGTTCAACATCAGCTCTAGCGACATCAGAATAATGATGAGATTGCGGCGCAACATGACGCCCGCGAAGCCGATCGCGAAGAGCATCCCGCTTACGATGAGATAATCGCCCAGCGTTACCATGCTATCGGGGCTCGCGTCTGCTCAAAAGGATCACTCCAATCGTCGCCACGAGCACAAGAACGCCGATGATTTGAAACGGCAGATTGTAATTACTGAAAAGCAGCGCGCCGATATTGCGAACGTCGTCGGTCATCGGTCGTGCAAGGGGCGGAAAACGTTGGCCAGCGGATTTGAAATGGCCGACAACATAAAAAATCTGGAGGACCAAAGCGAGCGCAACGGCGATTGCGCCGGCCGAGGCCAGCCAGTTGATCTGGCGTCGTGCTTCCGCGCGAAGACCGAGGAGCATGATGATGAAAAGAAAAAGCACCATCACCGCGCCCGCATAAACCAGCACTTGAATGATGCCGATGAAATAGGCATCGAGCGACACGAAGAGCGCGGCGAGCCCGAGAAACGAAACGACGAGACTGAGCGCACTGGCCACGGGATTGCGATTGACGACTACGGCGATACCGAAGACCAGCATCATCAATGCGAAAAACCAGAACAGGAACGGGGACATTAGCGATTGCGGATTGCGGATTGCGGATTGCGGACTGAGACCCGGAAGATCGACGATCTGACCTCCGGCCGCTGACCGATGACTTCCAGCCTCACTTCTTTTCGTTCCATTTCAGGATGACGCCGTGAATTACGCCACCGATCTCGAGAAGTTTCTCCTTGTCATGAATCATATCTGCGCGCGTGAATCCAGTAATCGCATAATCCTTACGCAAAAAGATCGCCTGCTCTGGACAAACCTCCTCGCACATCCCGCAGAAAATGCAGCGGATCATGTCGATATCGAATTCCTCGGGATATTTTTCGACTTTGGCGAAACGGTCGGTCGAAGGGATTTCGTCAGGAATAATTTTGATTGCGCGAGGAGGACAAATGAATTCGCATAGCTGACAGGCAACACAGCGCACGCGCCCATCTTCGTCCCGCACGAGCGCGGGCGCGCCTCGATAATGATCCGGCAGACTGCTGTCCCATTTTTCCTCGGGATATTGCATCGTGACCTTGGTGCGCCCGAGAAGCATGTTCTTGAAATGCTTAATGGTAATGGCAAGCCCTGCCACGATGGCGGGCAAATACATGCGTTCCCGCCAGTTGAGCTTCGGTCGTGGGACGGTAATTGCCATTATTATTACAAATCCAAGTGACGAATGACGAATGCCAAACAAATGACAACGCACGAATGACCAATGCACGCGCCCCAAGGGGCAGTCCCTTGGGCTTCGTCACTAGGATTTCTTTCCGGCTTCGTCATTCGGATTTCGTCATTTGTTTGGCAGATACGCCAGGATGGCTGCAACGATAAAGATGTTTACCAGCGCGATCTCAAAAAAGAAGAGCCAGCCGAGGCGCATGAGTTGGTCGTAGCGGAAACGCGGCAACGTCCAGCGGACCCACATGAACACAAAGATTAAGGCGGCGACTTTTGCGAAGAAGACCGCGATATTGATGAGACCGAAAATCCAGCCATGCGATCCATCCGGGATGCCTGGAAAATGCCAACCGCCAAAAAACAAGGTCGCGATGATAGCTGACCCAGTAATCATGGCTGCGTATTCGCCAAGAAAAAAAAGCGCGAATTTCATGGACGAATATTCAGTGTGATAACCGCCGGCTAGCTCCTGTTCGGCCTCGGGCAAATCGAAGGGCAGTCGATTCGTCTCTGCGAAAATTGCGATTACGAAAACGACGAACGAAATGATCATGGGAACGGCAAGCAACCATTTCCACGGGTTGAGCCAGTCGCCGACGAATGGCGCGATAAACCAGCCGTGCTCGATTTGATACTGCACGACGCTGGTTAGCCGGAGGCTACCGACGAGCAGGAAAACCGGAATGACTGCAAGCCCGAGCGAAAGCTCGTAAGAGATCATTTGCGAGCTCGAACGAATGCCGCCGAGAAATGGATATTTGGAATTCGACGCCCAGCCGGCCAAGACAATTCCGTAAACTCCAAGTGAGGCGATGGCGAAGACGAACAGGATCCCGATGTTAACATCGGCGATCACCATCGGGACGCCCAGCAGCGTGCTGCCAAAAGGAACAACTGCAATGGTGATGATGGCTGGCATTACCGCCAAACACGGCGCGAGCCAGTAATAAAACGTGTTTGCAGTGCGCGGCGTGAAATCTTCTTTCAAAAGCAATTTCAACATGTCGGCAATCGGCTGAAAGAGGCCAGCGGGTCCGACGCGATTCGGACCCAGCCGGTCCTGGATCGCCGCGCTCACCTTCCGCTCGGCATAAACCGCGTAGGAAACCATCGGCAGGATCACCACAAAGAGGATCCCCACGATCTTCAGTAACGATGTGATGATGAGGAACGAGTCCATCTCGATCTTGCAGTTTTAGTGTGTTGCAACAAGTGAAGCTTTACAACGCCCGATGTTATCCAGAATTCTCACGGCACCAAGGACACGGCTCGAATGCTGTAGCGTCCGCTGTCTTCAGCGGATCACGCACGCTGCTGCCACTCCTTGGGCAAATGCGCTGAGAGAGCGCACACTGCAGCGTCCGAGTTGCAGCAGCCCAGGCGTCACGTTGATTCTGACCGAACGGCGCGGCGCCTCGCCTGGATCGCCACGGCTTGCTCGATTTTTTCTTCGTCGCTGGGATGGGTCGGCGGCAATTCTTCCATTTGCAAAATTTGCACACCAAGGTCGCCTATTTTGCTGAACGTCAACCCAGCAAACTGCGGGACTGTTTCGCCAATCCGCCGAAAGACATCATCGATGGAGAGAAGCGAGTCGCCTCCACCGACGGCCTGAATTAAATCACGCAAGATCTCCCAATCATCGCGCGCGTTTCCGGGCGGGCGCACAGCTCGATTCAGTCGTTGCAATCGCCCTTTACCGTTGATCATCGAGCCGCGTTTTTCGACGAAACCGCACGCGGGCAGAACGACCGTCGCTTTTTCGGTCGCCTCGTTGGACAAAATATTCATCGCGATGAATACCGGAAGCTGCGCGAGTCGTTCGAGCGGTACGCCCAAATGCATTGTGTTTTCTTTCAAAATCGCCAGCGCTTTGATTTGTCCTGATTTCACCGCGTCGGCGATCGCAAGCAGGTTCGCACCTGGTTCAGAGGCCGATCCCAGAATGAGTCGCGCGCCGTTTGTGTTCGGGTTCCGGTCCTCGCTCAGCAAAATATCGTCACCCCGTCCACGGCGCGGGACGATATCGATGTAATGCGTGCCTAACGACTGAGCCAATTGCACCGTGAGCCAAAGTTCCTCGTTCGTCATGCGCCCGGAAGCGATGATGGCGATTTCCGTACCGGAGAACTGCTTTAGCTGGAGCGCCGCCTGTGCGATCGCGGTTGACCAGTCGGTGTGAACGAGTTTTCCTTCACGACGAATCTGCGGCTCGAGCAGACGTTTTTTGGCCTCGAGATATTTAAAATTGAGCCGGCCGTAATCGCACATCCAACAGGAGTTGACTGCATCGTTTTCGCGCGGCGTCTGTCGGTAGATCACGTCCTCGCGGGTTCCGATGATGGTGTTGCAACCCGTGGCGCAACTCGTGCAGATGCTTTTGGTTTCTTTAAGGAACCAGACTCGCATCTTGAAACGAAAATCGGTCGAAGTAAGCGCGCCGACCGGGCAAATATCGACCGTGTTAAGCGAATAATTATTCTCCAGCTCCTTGCCGGGGTGCGCGGTCAACACGGTATAACTGCCGCGATCAACGAAACCGAGGACGTCATCGTGCGCGATCTCCTGACAGAAACGAATACAGCGCGAGCAGAGGATGCAACGTTCGTCATCGAGCGTGACGCGCGGCCCGAGCACAGCGTTCTTTGGTTTCTTCACTTTGTGCTCGAGAAAACGGGACTGGCTCGTGCCGAAATCGACGCTGAATTCCTGCAAGCGGCATTCGCCGGCCTGGTCGCAGATCGGACAGTCGAGCGGGTGATTAATAAGGAGGAATTCCATCACGCCGCGCTGGCATTCTTTAACCAGCGGAGAATTTGTGCGCACGCCTATTCCTTCGGCCACATCCTGGGCGCAGGAAATTTGCGGGCGGGGCATCCAGTTGATCAGTGGTTTGCCGTCAGCGCCCAGTTCCGATTTACGATCCGGACCGAGTCGCGGGAATCCCATTTCGATCAAACACATTCGGCAATTGCCCGGGGAACTGAGCTTCTTGTGATAACAGTACCGCGGCACATAACTGCCAGCCTGCTCGCATGCCTCGATGATGCGCGTGCCCTTTGGGAACTGATGCCACACGCTATCGATCTGGACGTTGAGCATAGGCTGCGATGATGGATTCTGATCGCTCATTGCTCGGTCTTGCTCTTACTCTTACTCATGCTCATGCTCTGACCCCGCTTCACAATTACGTTCCTTACATCCTTCTTAAGCGCAGGTGAGACTCGATGAAGGGCCCGTTGTTTGAAGCCCCGCTTCGCGTTCCATTGCGTTATGGGTAGCGCACGCGTCTCGCGTGCTGGTTTCGGCGTCACGCCGAAACAATCTTTCTCAGCGCTTACCATTGTCCAAGAAGTGGGGAGCGCAGGAAAAGTCCGTGATCGCGAGGACGCGATCACCAGCACGCGAGACGGGCGCACTACCCGATCGGACCCGTAGCACGGGGCGGCACGGCCATATGCATTCCGCTTTTCATGATCGAAATAACGGTTCATTTCCCAGATTAGAGCAGGAGCATGAGCATGAGAAAGAGTGAGGATTAAATTATTCCGGCGGCGCCGGCTTTTTCCCAGCCGGGATCGTGCGCCATGGGAACGGTCTGAATCGACTCAGCTTCGATCAGTTCTTCCGGCGTGTATTCAGGCGGAAGCGCTGGTGGCACAGGTTTCTGCGCACGAGCCGCAAACTCTTCTGGAAATTTTTCGACAAAACTTTGCGTCGGCCACGCGCACGCTTCCCCAAACGCGCAAATCGTACGTCCGGCAATATTACCGCCGATACTTTTGAGCGTTTTTGGATCTTCCGTAACACCGCCGCCACGCAGCATGCGATCGGTGATTTTTTGCATCCAGAGCGAACCTTCCCGGCAGGGCGTGCACTGGCCGCAGCTCTCATGGGCATAAAACTCATTGATGTTATTGAGTGCCCAAACCATGTCGCGGGAATCATCGAGCACGATCACGCCGCCGGAACCAGCCATCGACCCCGCCGCGGCAAGGGAATCAAAATCCATCGGGATTTCATCGATCGACATTTCGCGTTCGATTGACGCTCCATCGGGTTGCTTCTGTTTAAGTTTGAACCGCTCACCCGCCCGCAAAACTTTGGCGGAGCTTCCGCCGGGAATGATCGCCTTCAGTTTTCGGCCAGGTTTCAATCCGCCGGCCATTTCGTAAATCAACTGTCCTATGGTCACCGCGCCGACTTCGATTTCGAAATAGCCAGGCCGCTGCACGTCGCCGCTGACGCAGACAATTCGGGTGCCGGTATTGTTTGGGCGGCCGAGTCGGGCATAGTTTACGCCACCCATGGCAATGATGTGTTTTACGTGGCAAAGCGTCTCGACGTTGTTCACGATGGTCGGGCACATGTAGAGACCGAGCACAGCTGGGAAATAGGGTGGCTTGATCCGCGGATAACCCCGTTTGCCTTCGAGCGACTCGATTAAGCCTGTTTCTTCGCCGCAAATATAAGCGCCAGCCCCGCGATGGATGTAAACCTCCACATCAAATCCGGAGCCGAGAATGTTGCGCCCAAGGAAATTGTGCTGGCGCGCTTCTTCGATGGCGTGTTCAAGGATTTTCGCGCCCTCCGGGAATTCACCTCTTATGTAGATATAGGCTGTGCGGGCATTCAGGGCGAAACAGGAGATCAGGATGCCTTCCAGTTTGAACGTGCCCGGCTCAGATTCGTCGGCGTTGCAGATCAGATAGACCGGCCGCTTTTCGTCCGGCTTAATGAAGCTCCATTTCAGACCGCATGAAAATCCGGCGCCACCGCGACCGCGCAGTCCGGAGTTTTTAACTTTATCGACAATTTCGGAGCGCGACATCGCCAGCGCTTGTTTCAATTCTTCGTAACCGCCGTCGCGCAGGTAACAGTCGATATCCGTCGTCCAATCTTCACGTCCGATGTTTTTGAAAATGAGGCGATGTTCGAGCGGATGAGGCGATGTTCGATGTTTGATGTTTGACGTTTGATTGCGCAGGAGATCGGCAATCGAATCGGCGTCCACATTCTCGCGTAACGTCTCGCCGATCATGCAGATCGGCGCGGTGCCGCAGCTCGCCAGGCATTCGACAAACTCGATGCTGAAATTTCCATCGGCGCTGACCGAAATGGGATTGTGCATTCCATCGCCATGGGGCCGGCGTTCAATTCCGATCGTCGCACACAAATTTTCCATCAACTGATAACTACCAGCCATGGCACAACTGAGTGTGCGACAGACTCGGATATGCGTTTTCCCCACAGGCTTCTGGCGAAACATCGGATAAAACGTAACCAGCTCGGTGATATTGATCGGCTGCAAACCGAGTTTTGCAGCGATCCAGAGCACGCCGTCGTCGCTGATAAATCCGAAGTGTTCCTGCCACAGGTGTAGCAGCGGCATTGCCGCGCTTCGTCGGTGTTCCTTCGGATAGCGCGATATCGCTTCGTCCATTTTCCGCTTCAACTCGGCGGGAACATCTGTGCTCGTCGAGTCTGCCATGTGAGATAGTAATCCGGCGAAGCTACGCGAGGCAACTACCGCTTGCTGCTGTAGTGTCCGCTGTCCTCGGCGGAAAATCTCGACAGGTTACCGCGCGCAAAACAGTGCGCTGAGGACAGCGCACGCTACAGCAGCTCAATCGGATAACGTGCTGTCTTTTGCTTGCACTTTATCGTCTTTAAAAACGATCGTCACCGCGTCCTTTCCCTGTCGGTACACATATGTCGTTTTTTTCATGATAACGAAATCCTGGTTGTTGATGGACGTGGGCGGGCCAAGGATGGATTCGACCTGTTTTTTCGACATTCCTTCCGTCACCTGATCGACGTTCGCTTTGGTGATGCGTTTACTTGAACAGGAAACGCAGAGCGCGATTAGAAGCACAAGCAGGAGCCGCATCGCCGCAGAAATGACGAATGTCGAATGCCGAATGTCGAACGAATGCCGAAACACAAATGACGAAACGCTGCGGGAAGACCCTTTGGTGCTTCTGTCCTTCGTCATTGGAAATTCGTCATTCGTCATTGTCCCATCATCTGTCGCACTCGCCCATGACAAAGTCCAGACTGCCCAGCACAGCGGGCACGTCGCTCACCATGCAACCGGGCAAAAGTTCAGGCAGAATACTGAGATTGACAAACGATGGCGCGCGAATCTTTAGCCGATACGGCACGCCGCCGCCCCTGCTGTTGATGTAAAAGCCAAGCTCGCCCTTCGGATTTTCCGCCGCGAAATAAATCTCGCCCGGCGGCGCATCCAATCCTTCCGTCACTACAATGAAATGATGGATCAACTCTTCCATCTTCGTCATCACACGTGATTTTGGCGGGGTCATGTTTTTCCAATCCGCGACGTTGATTGGCCCGGCCGGTAATTTATCGATCACCTGGCGCAGGATCCGGACGCTCTGGCGCATTTCCTCGATTCGCACCAGATAGCGATCGTAGCAATCGCCCGCGCTGCCGATCACGACATCGAAGTCGTACTGGTCGTAATCCAGATACGGATGTTTGCGCCGCAGATCGTGTTCTATCCCGCTGCCGCGCAAATTCGGGCCGGAAAGCGCATAGGCAATCGCGCGGTCTTTGGTGATGACGGCGATATCCCTGGTTCGATCGACAAAGATGCGATTGCGCGTCAGCAATTTATCGCACTCACCGAGACTCGGAATAAATTCGTCGAGGAACTTTTGTAGCTGCGGGATGAAATTCTCTGGAAGATCACGAATCTGTCCGCCCACGCGCGTGTAGGAAGTAGTGAAACGCGCGCCGGTCAACAGCTCGAACAGATTATAAAGTTTTTCGCGCTCCGTAAACGTGTAGAGGAAGACCGTCATCGCGCCCAGGTCGAGAGCCATTGCGCCGATGCCCATCAAATGTGACGAGATACGCGACGTTTCACAGCAAATCGTCCGAATCGCTTTTCCCCGGGGCGGGATTTCCCAGCCCATTAATTTTTCGACGGCGAGCGCGTAAGCGACATTGTTCGAAAGCGGAGCGAGATAATCTAGCCGATCGGTGTAAGGCACGAATTGGTTGTATTGCATGTTTTCGGCGATTTTTTCATCGCCGCGATGTAAAAAACCAATGTCTGGCGTTGCCTTCGTGATGATTTCGCCGTCGAGTTCAAGCACCAGCCGGAGCACGCCGTGCGTGGCCGGATGCGACGGCCCCATGTTGAGCACCATCTTTTCACCAATGTCGTCCTCCGGATGGCGCAACTTCGCATCCGCTGCGACGACTCGCGTCACCGGATCGGGTGATTCAATCTCGCGCGTGGTGAAGGGCATGGAAGAAAGTTACAAGGGTTACAAAAGTTACAATGTTAACAGTCAGGCATCACATTTACGCTGGCGAGTCAACCGGCAACCGCAACCCTAAAGTAGGTAGCGCGCTGCCTGCCCGCCCGTGCGCGTGCTGCGTCGCTGCGCCCAGGACGGTGCGCTGAGACAGCGCACGCTACAGCCATTTTGGATCTCGAAGCGCTGTAGCGTCCGCTGTCGTCAGCGGATTTTAGCGGTCGCAGCCTGTAGCATGAATTTTCGCTTCATCCGGCCATGCCCACGCCTGACGGGCGCAATGATTTACATGGACCGAAATTATCGTCCACCCGACTGCCTGCGCGATGCTTTAGCTCAGAGGTCGCGCCATCGCACCTCTTTCCAAAAAGGAAAAGAACCGGGGACAAGCGCCTTTGCGTAACCGGGATTGGATTGGCGGAACCTAATTAATTGAAGCCGCCCCACGCCCAGATCGGTAGGAACGACTGAATGCGGTGCAAGGCGCCATTTCATCGATGCCTCGCGGGCCAACCGATCCAGGATTGTATGGCCGCTGCTTCTGATCACTCGTGAGCTGGTCACTCGGCCACCTCTGTCCATGGTCAAGGACACAACTACCGAACCTTCCAAGCCCTGATAATATATGCCCAAAGGGAATTCAGGCACAGGCTTTTCGATCCATTCCGCTTTAACGGAAACGAATGGCAGCATTAATAAAACTGCAATGACTGTTCCGCATCGCGCGGAACCCGATACCGCTTTCTGCGAACGCTGTATGCTCATATCTTAAGAGTGCTCAGATTATTTTAACCAAGTCAAGCTTCTTTTACGCTTTTGTATTGACGCAGCTTATCTCAGTGGGCCTCGCTGTGTTACGGCGAAAATCCGGGGAGCACAGAACCTTTCCCCAGCGAAGTCGAACGGGCTGCCAGCCTGTAGTTCGCGGCAGCTTGCCGCGAACATGCAACGAAAAGGAGCAGCGCGTGAATCAAAGGCAGTCGGCCAGCCCCGAAAGCTTTCGGGGCTGCAGGCTAGCGGTCTGTGCCCAGAAGCAGAACGCACTCGCGCTTGTGATGGAACTCGATTAGCTAGATGTGATGGCCAAAAGGATCGCACTGCTATTTGCCGGGCAGGGCGCCCAAAGCGTCGGGATGGGGCGTG
>QHOW01000111.1:0-5704 GCA_003219435.1 Verrucomicrobiota bacterium
TGACCAAACGCAGCCCGAGCAATCCGATGTAAAAATCCAGGTTGCGCTGCGGATCGCTGGCGATGGCAGTGACGTGATGAAGGCCGGCGATTCTTTTGTCCATGGGGGATCACCGATTTCGATCGATTCTACTTTTTCTCGTCAGTGTTCTGGCGCCGCTTGATGTAGTCCAGCGCCCAATCGCGCAGCTTTTCTTCGTGCATGCCGATCTTGCGGGCTTCGGCTTCAGCGTCTTCGACTTTCCAGTTGTCCAGCAGCACGCGGCGGATCATCCAGAAGGCACCCACGCGGTTGGCGGCGGTGCAATGAATGAAGATGGGACGGTTCTGCGGGTCGCTCGTCACCTTCAGGAATTCCTCCACCTGTTCATCCTTCAAATTATTTTTGTTCACCGGGATATGGAAGTAGCGCAGGTACAACTTCTTGGCCATCGCGGCTTCTTCGTCGAAGTTGTACTCGCTGGCCAGGCGCAGGTTGACCACGGAGCACAGACCCTGCTCCTTCATTTTTTGCAGATTTTCCATGGAAGGCTGTCCGCCCGTGCAGATTTGCTCATTCACGCGGAAAAAATTCCGGATGTTCGAAAAATTGTCCTGAGCGGTCGAAGGGGATGCCGTTTGCGCCGCCGCGCCCGCGGCAAGAATCGTTGCGATCGCGAGAACACTTGCAATTTTCTTCATGGCCGTGCCTTTCGAAATCGATCGCCTATTAGAAGTGTCGCCTTCGATTGTCACACGTCCGTACAGTCAGCGCAACCGTGCTCAAAATGGAACACCGGCCGCCATCAGTCGCGCCAATTCTGTCATAGTTCCCCAAATCTTTGCGGTCCTGCTGCCCGCCAGGGCAGCAAATGATTCGCACCTCACTGTAGAAAGAAATTGAAGCAGGCAGCCGGGCAGACATGTTTACAAGCTGTCCTCAACGCGTCGGCTCGTTCGTTGTATCATTGAAACCAACACATTCAAAAAATTATGTAGAAAATCACTCCATTTTCGTGGTTCGATGGCAAAGTCGAAGAGGCGGCCAACTTTTATACGGCCATCTTCAAGAACTCGAAGACTCGATGCATCACGCAAAATGGACAAACTCGGAGAAACCCTATGACTGAGAACCTAGAAAAAGTGAAGTTGCTCGCGCGCGATCTGCGGGACGGCAAACAATTCCCGCGAAGCCCGCGCGAAACGCTGGCTGATTATGTATTGGCTGCTCGCGCGGTGGACAAATGCCGCGCCGTACTCGTGGGCTCGGAAGGCGAATACCACTCCAATTGCCCGCTCGATCAACGCTGGTTGAAGTTTGCCGAGATTGACTACGACGACTTCCGATCGTTCGTCGCCACCGGCGCAACCGACGATGAGATCGCCACGTGGATTAGCGATCGCGCCAAAAAGCGTCCGCGCGCAGAGATCATTGCCTGGAACAACAAAGAACGCGATGTGCACCTGAGCGATTTGCCTCTGGAACTTCAGGAGTTCATGGAGGATTACATCAAGCAATTCATTCCGCGTAACCGGGTAGTGCACCACTGGTACGACGTGTACGATTTGGAAGAAGAACGGCTCTGAAGGCGCCTCACGAGCCGACTTTGAAAAATATTGTCCAAAGACCAGAGGAAGTTTCGGGCGTCGTTGAACATCTTTTCCGCCATGAGGCGGGAAAGATGGTGGCGACGTTGACGAGAATCTTCGGAATAGAGCATCTCAGCCTTGCCGAAGATGTCGTCCAGGAAGCGCTCGTGCGCGCTTTGCAGACCTGGACGCCAAAGTTGGTGGCACTTACAAAATGTCGTTTACAAACTTCACGACGGGCAAGAGCCATTCCTTCGGCGGAACATATGTCGAACTGACGCCGCACGAACGCATTCGCTACACGGACAAATTTGACGATCCAAACTTGCCCGGCGAAATGCAGGTGACGATCACACTGAAAAAGGTCTCGTATGGAACGGAACTGAACATCGTGCAGGAAGGCGTGCCTGATGTCATTCCCGCCGAAGCGTGCTATCTCGGCTGGCAGGAATCGCTGACATTATTGGCGAAACTCGTCGAAGCTGAAATTCCCGATCAGCAGTGAAACTCTCCATGAAGATTCCTTTTACCGGCGGATGCTCTTGCGGCGCGATTCGTTACGAATGCATGGCAGAGCCGATCATGATGCTTCACTGTCACTGTCGAGATTGCCAGCAATCCAGCGGAGGTCCGTTTTCGTCTTTCGTGGTCGTGCCGGCGGAAGCTTTCAAGTTCTTGCAAGGCTCACTACGCTTCCATGCCTCGCCCAGTCAGATGGGTGGCAAGACCCATCGGGGCTTTTGCCCTGAATGCGGCTCGCCGATTCTGGGCAAACCCGACGCGGTCCCTAACATCGTCGCGATCAGAACTGCGAGCTTGGATGATCCGAGCTGGTTCAACCCGCAAGTAGATGTGTGGACATCAGACGCGCAACGGTGGGACCAAATGGATTCCGCGATTCCGAAATTCGAGCAGTACCCGCCACCACCAACAAGGGAAGAATAATATGCAGAAAATCACTCCATTTTTGTGGTTCAATGACAACGCCGAGGAGGCGGCAAATTTTTATGCCTCCATTTTCAAAGATTCCAAGATCGGAAGAATTGCCCGCTATGGCGAAGAAGCGGCCGAAAAAACCGGCCGGCCAAAGGGATCTGTTATGACGATTGAATTCGAGCTTGAGGGACAGCGATTCGTGGGACTCAACGGCGGTCCGATGTTCAAATTCACGGAAGCCATCTCGTTTGTTGTTAACTGCGAGACGCAGGAAGAAGTGGATTATTTTTGGGAAAAACTTTCCGAAGGCGGGGAGAAAAGCAGATGCGGCTGGCTGACAGACAAATTTGGTTTGTCGTGGCAGGTCGTTCCTACGGTTTTGATTGAAATGATGCACGACGAAAGGGACCCTGGGAAATCGCAAAGAGTCATGGAAGCCGTCCTTCAAATGGACAAAATCGACATCAGTAAATTGAAGAGAGCGACAGAAGGACAATGAGAATCAAGACGAACGATATGAGCGGTGATTCGGTTGACACGCATCATTTTCTAAGTTGGTATCATCTTCGGCAACAAATTTGTGTTATCCCCGAATGCTTTCGGGGTTAGAAATCCAGATCCATGAGCAACATACGAGTCTTGGTTGGCACGAGGAAAGGCGCATTCATCCTGACGTCGGACGGCAAACGGAAACGTTGGAAAGTGGAGGGGCCGCACTTTGCGGGCTGGGAAATCTATCATATGAAAGGTTCACCGGTTGAGCCGAACCGGCTGTATGCGTCACAGACGAGCGCTTGGTTTGGACAGATTATTCAGCGTTCTGACGACGGCGGCAGGACGTGGGACACGCCCGGCGGCGGCCCGGCGACGAATCCGCAGGGTATGCCGATGGGCGAAAGTAACCAATTCGTTTACGACGGGGTTCCAGGTACGCACCAATGGTACGACGGCACGCAGCATCCGTGGGAGTTCAAGCGCGTCTGGCATCTCGAGCCGTCGTTAGACGATCCCGATCACGTTTATGCTGGCGTCGAAGATGCCGCGTTATTCGAATCAAAAGACGGTGGCAAGTCGTGGCAAGAACTGTCAGGTCTGCGCAAACACGACACTGGACCGAAATGGCAGCCGGGCGCAGGCGGGATGTGTTTGCACACCATCCTTCTCGACCCGAAGGATCCCAAACGAATGTCCATCGCGATTTCGGCGGCAGGGGCGTTCCGGACTGACGACGGCGGCAAGACGTGGAAGCCGATCAATCGGGGCCTGCATTCGCAATACATTCCCGATCCGACCGCGGAGGTCGGTCATTGCGTGCATCGGATCGCGATGCATCCGTCCCGGCCGAACACGCTTTTCATGCAGAAACACTGGGACGTGATGCGGAGCGACGATGCCGGCGACTCGTGGCGCGAAGTCAGCGGCAATTTGCCGAGCGATTTCGGATTTCCGATCGACGTTCACACGCACGAGCCGGAAACAATTTACGTTGTGCCGATCAAGAGTGACTCCGAGCATTTCCCACCTGATGGCAAATTGCGCGTTTACCGTAGCCGCACGGGAGGAAACGAGTGGGAAGCCCTCACCAAAGGACTGCCACAGCGCAATTGCTACGTAAATGTGTTGCGGGACGCGATGTCGGTTGACGCGCTCGATCCGTGTGGCGTTTACTTTGGAACAACTGGCGGGCAAGTTTATGCATCGGCCGATGGCGGCGATAGCTGGGCTTCAATCGTTCGCGATCTCCCGGCCGTTCTGTCCGTAGAAGTACAAACGCTCACTTGAGCAATTCCCAAATCACAGGCTCCAAATCCCAAATAAGTTCCAATGATCAAATCCCAAGTGGCGCGTTTCTTTTTGCCGGTGGGTATTAGATTTTGGGATTTGAGATTTCCTTGGAGCTCGGAGTTTGGGCAATTGGGATTTTTACGATGATACGCATCGTGCTGCCGCCTCACTTACGGACGCTGGCGCACGTTGACGGCGAAGTGGAGCTCGAGGTTGCCGCTCCGATCACTCAGCGCTCAGTCCTTGACGCGCTGGAAACTCGATATCCGATGCTGCGCGGAACAATTCGCGATCATGTTGCGCAACTCCGGCGGCCACTGGTGCGATTTTTTGCCTGCGGAGAAGATTTGTCTCATGAATCGCCGGACGCTCCGCTGCCGGACGCGATTGCGAACGGGGCCGAGCCGTTTCTCGTTATTGGCGCGATCGCTGGCGGTTAGGCTATGATCGTAAATTTGAATTTCTCCGCTTCCGCAAAAAGAATCAGCCGCCACGCGGTGAAGCGTGGCGGCTGATTGCAAACTGCGGCTTTTCGCCTTTGAGGGTGGTCAGGGCTGCAGCGTGATCGTTCCCGAGGCGATGATGACGGCATTCGCGGCGAGATTGACAACCCCGATGCCATCGCCGGTCGCACCTGCAAACCTGCCAGTGCTGGAGGCGCCGTCGATCGCTAGCGTGATTTGCAAGAGCCCGGGCGAGTTCCCGTGCGGGATGAAGCCAACGATACTCTCGTGAATCACGAGCGTGCTGCCGTCGTCGAATACGATTGTGCGGACCTCGCAGTTGGGCCCGCACGCGTCGAAGACGACGCACTCGTTGGCGACGTGGCCGAGTTCGCTGATCGTGCCGCTTCCGCATGAGTACTCGCTTCCGGGCACGAAGCCAATCTCGACGAACGTCGCTTGGAAGGTTTGTGTCGTTGAGGCCATCGCCGGACCGGCGAACACGAGCAGCATTACCGCCAGCGACGCGAACGCGAGGGCAATTCTCTGGGTACTTAATTTATTCATAGTTTGATTTGCTTCTATTGTTTTGGCCTTTGTTGGCTCCGCGTTATTGAGGAACCAGTTCGGCCCGTTCACTGTTGTTATGTTCTTCTGTTTGGGTTTGGGGTTTCCTTTTCACTGCCATAAACAGGAACGACCGATCAAAGTGATCATCTTAATTGAAATTGTTTCGGAGGAATTCGGCACAGAGAGCCCCCGCCGAGACGTGATTGCGATTTCGGCACAGCCGCAGTAGCGCACTGTAACGGCAAGTTATGATACGCTGCGATCCTGGACATGCGGAAGCATATCCCTCCGAAGGGACGCGCTTCCGCGCGTTCAGTTTCATCTGTTACGGTGCAGTAGATTGGCAACGGCAAAGAGCCGCAGCGGACGCTGCGGCTCGATGGAGCAGTTCCTTAAAGATGG
>QHOW01000111.1:5888-7409 GCA_003219435.1 Verrucomicrobiota bacterium
AAGGGAACGGTTAGCGTCCCGTCTCCGTTGAAATCGATGCCTTCAAAGACGGCTATCGGTTGCGCGGCGCCATCGACGATGTTGAAGCCGTGGGGATTGAATACATAGGAGCCGTGTAGCGTTCGCGGGCCGCAGACTACCGAGTCGCCGTCCGCCAGCGCGGTGCCGGATATCCCGAATGCGATTGCGATGGCGAGCAGGCTGGCCCGGGCACGCCCGGAGATAAGGGCGCCGATTGTTGTTTTCATTTGTTTTTTCATATCTGTTATCACTTTCTTTTTTGTTTTTGTTTTAGGTTTGTAGTTTGCCTTTCACTCCCACAAACAGGAAAGGCCGATCAAAGTGCTCATCTAAAAAGTGCTCATCTAAATTGGGATTTTTTCGGAGAAGCTTCCGCGTGCAGAGGACTTCTCAGAGTGATAGGATCCGATGAAGAGTTTATGAATGCGCCTTCGCCTTCTCCGCAGGAAGTGACCCAGCTCCTGGCGCATTGGAGTCAGGGGGACGATAACGCCCTGGCAGAGTTAACCCCGCTGGTCTACGAGGAGCTCCGACGCCTCGCTCATCATTTTATGGAGGGACAGCGGTCCGATCACACATTGCAAACGACAGCGTTGGTCAACGAGGCCTATCTGCGCCTGGCCGACCAAACCAATCCGAGCTGGCAGAATCGCGCTCACTTCTTCGCCGTGGCCGCCCGGGCGATGCGTCAAATCCTGGTTAATTATGCCGAGAGTCATCGATCCCAAAAGCGCGGTGGAGGCGCGCTCAAGGTGGAATTAGACGACGTGGCACTTGTCTCACCGGAGGAATCAAAGGAAATAGTTAACCTGCACGAGGCACTGGAGAGACTGGCCACACTCGACTCCAGAAAAGCTCAAGTAGTCGAGCTAAAATATTTTGGCGGGCTCAACTATGACGAGATGGCAGAAGTGCTCAAGATTTCACGTGTAACAGCGCGGCGTGACTGGGAATTTGCCAAGGCTTGGCTGTACGCGGAATTGCACTACGCGGACTGATCGAAATGACGAAGCCGCGTAAACATGGAGTTGCTCTTCGTCTCTCGCGTTGCCATATACGCGGCGAAGCTCGAATGACGAATGACGAAGAAATGACGAAGCCGGAAGCCATAGATGCGTGCGCCGACGATTCGTTTTGGGATGACGGCGCAGGACTTGTCCGCGAAGAACCAGATGCAAAACGCGTTTACGATTTGGAAGAACGTATCGATTTTGCCAAGACAGTTCGACAAAATCCGGTAACCAATCGAATTATCACTCAGCTCGTTGGAGCCGGCACTAGTGTTGGCGCTAACTACGTCGAAGCCGACGACGCAGTTTCCAAAAAGGAATTTCTAAAAAACATTGGAACTTGCCGGAAGGAAGCGCGCGAAACCAAGCATTTTCTTCGGATAACCGTTCGGGCAGTGCCGGAATTGAAACCGCAAGCTCGAACGCTCTGGCTTGAAGCAAAGGAACTGCATCTGATCTTCTCCAAAATTTGGAGAAACAGGTAAAAGGC
>QHOW01000112.1 GCA_003219435.1 Verrucomicrobiota bacterium
GATCTCCGCTCATCCCCACCGCACCGGGAACAACCTGGCGATATAACATGACTCAGGAGGTGAGCGCGGGACTCGATGTTCACGACATTAAACCAGATCCTGACGGCAAATTTCGAACCGCAGTCGTGTATCGCGTTGACGGAACGGAAAACGTTGACGGGAATGAGCTTCTCAAATTCGAAATGCACCGCGCTGGCGTGATCACAAACACAGACCTTCTCACCGTGGACCAGCGCGGAGTCTTCTGCTGGACGCGGATCAATCTGGATGGCGAACTGGTTAAATTTAATCCGCCGCAACCGATGATCGCCATGCCGCTTAAACGGGGCGCCACGTGGAATTTCGACGGGCAGGCTGGCGACCTGAAAGTCCGTCAGCACTATGAGGTGACAGGAGAGGAAGACGTCCAGGTGCCAGCGGGAAAATTTCGCGCGTTCCGTATCCACAGCGAGCAAACATCGCCCAGCCCGATGACAATTGACCGCTGGTTCGCGACCGGCACTGGCATAGTGAAAGACGTCACAACAATGCGCGATACAAATGGCAATTTGCTTGAGCGCATCTCGCTCGAATTGGCAGAACCACCCAGGGTTACAGACCGACCGGAAGTGAAACCCGAAGCTGCGCCGAAGCAGCTCTCCGTCAGTTTTTCAAGGGACCAGTTCGGCAAGCCAAGCACGACGTTTTTATCCGATACGCCTCAGATTTACGCCCGCTGGCAGGGACCACGTTTGCGGAGGGGCGCAAAAGTGCGCGCCGTCTGGATCGCCGAAAATATCGGCGAGGATTTTCCGCCGGACTACAAAGTAGACGAAGCTTCCGCGGTCGCCGAAAGCTCAACCGCACACGGAGCATTTACACTGTCACGACCCGAAGATGGTTGGGCAATTGGGGATTATCGCGTGGAGTTCTACGTGGACGACGTGCTGGTAGAAACGGTAAAGCTAAAGATAGTGAAGTGAGCAAGGAGCGGCCCCGAAAGCGTTCGGGGCCGCAGGGCGCTTTGGAAAGACGCCCCTCCTTGATTTCTCTTGAATCCAAACCGAACGCTCGTTGCATCGTAATAACAGGAGGCATGTTTCCAATGAAGAAGATCACCATCTTGTTTTTCGCCTGCGTCGTTCTGGTCGCCGGTTGCCGGTGGATCGGAATCCGGGGCAATGGCAATATCAAAACCGACGAACGCACGATCAGCGCCTTTGCCAACATTTACGCAAGCGGCGCGTTCACAATTGAGTGGCAAAATGGAGCGCCTGCTCTCCGTATCACGACAGACGAAAATCTTCTTCCCTACATCGACACTCACATCTCCGGCGACAACCTTCGCTTGCGCACACGGGAACAGATTTGGCCGACTCACGGAATCAAGGTCGTGATCTCAAGCCCTACGCGAGCGGGCGCAAGGATCAGCGGCGCTGTAAAGCTCACGGCAAACCAGCTCTCCGGCCCGAAATTCGCCTTCGAAGCAACTGGCGCATCGCAAGTCAAACTCGATGGCAGCATCGACCAACTGCTGGCTGATATGACCGGCGCAAGTGAGTTAAATGCCAGCGGTCTGCAAACCAGAACTGCCGAACTCTCCACGACCGGCGCAGCTGACGCCGAGGTTGCGGTCAGCGAGACATTGAAGGTCGCCATCACAGGAGCGGGAAAGGTCACTTATTCCGGCAATCCAAAGACAATCGAGAAACACATCAGTGGTGCCGGGTCGATTCGTCATCGCGACTAAAAACGCACAGCATTGGACCACGGATTACGCGGATTACACAGATGAAATGAAGAAAAGACCGGATTCCATGCATTGTATCCGTGACATCCGGGTAATTCGTGGTTTAAACGCTCAGTTGTAGCCGCGTTCGCCGCGGTCAATGCCGAAACCAATTAGTCAGGGGCTCGCCGCGGCGAGCACCTCTACATGGATTTTTTTTCCGGCGCCGATTATCGGGTTAGGCTCGTCATGCGATGAAAAATTTTATCTGCGTGCAGTGCGGAACGCAGTTTGGCGAAACCGCACAACCGCCATCTTCCTGCCCCATCTGCGAGGACGAACGGCAATTTGTTCGTCACGCCGGTCAGGAATGGACCATGCTTGATCGACTCGCGCGTGGTCATCACAACCGAATTGGAGACGAAGCGCCTCACCTTCTCGGGATCGGCACGGAACCGGAATTTGCTATCGGCCAGCGCGCATTGCTCTTGCAATCGCCCGGCGGAAATCTGCTCTGGGATTGTATTTCATTGCTGGACGACGAAACCATCGCCGAGGTGAGCGCGCGCGGCGGCATCCGCGCCATTGCCATTTCCCATCCGCATTTTTACTCGTCGATGATCGAGTGGGCTGAGCGATTCGATGCCAAAATATTTTTGCATGCCGCCAATCGCGAGTGGGCGATGCGCAGGAGTCCGCGCATTCAATTCTGGGAAGGAACAACCTTTTCGCTCTGGGATGATCTCACGCTCATCAACTGTGGTGGTCATTTTGAAGGCGGCGCGGTGTTGCATTGGCCGGCGGCGTCCCGCGGCCGCGGGAGCAAAGGCGCGTTGCTCACCAGCGACATCATTACCGTGGTGCAGGACCGCCGTTACGTCAGCTTTATGCGAAGTTATCCAAATCTCATTCCGCTTGGACCCCCGGCAATACGCCGCATCGTTGAGAGAATCGAACCATTCTCGTTCGACGAAATTTATGGCGGCTGGTGGCAGGCGAACGTCTTGTCCGACGCGAAAGCCGCCGTGGCACGCTCGGCCCAACGCTATTTGCGCGCGATCACCGGTGAGTTGTAGGGCGAACGCATCGCCTGCCAAATCGATACTTTGCGAATGGGGCTGCGCCTGATTGAACTCCCACGCAAAACAAAAAGCGGAGACAAACGCGTCGCCTTTTTGGTAAAGAAAGGTTTTTGAATGGAGCCCGCTGGAGCGGTGCGACATAGACTGGCAGGCCGAGAGCCCGAAAAGAGTGGGAACGAATGAGTTAATTACTGCACCCGCGTAAGTGTGAAAGCATCGTGCAACGCGCGCAGTATGCACATTAGAGGAAAACCTGACCGCCGTGGGACAAGAAATTATCGCAATCCTTCGAGCGGCCTCAGACGGGGCCTGCCTAGCCTTCTCATCGGCGCGAATGCTGTGATCATGCTGGGTCACATCCGCAACACGATCGATCTGGATCTGCTGGTCCCTGAATACGCGCGCTCGGAATGGCTCGACCTGTTGCGTGACCTTGGTTACCGCTTTTTTGACGGAGCTGCTGCTTTCGCTCAGTTCGAGCCCCTCGATAAGACTGGCTCTCCTGTCGATCTCATGTTTGTCGAGCAAAGCACTTGGGAAAAGTTAAAGAAAGGCGCGAAAGAGATGGATCTTGGCGGCGAGCGTGTACTTCTGCCGCGCCCGGAATATCTTGTCGCCTTGAAGTTGCACGCCGCCGCGAGTCCCACCCGAAGCAAGCCCGAGGTCGATTGGGAAGATATTCGCCAGATCGTGCGAATCGCCGCGCTCGATCCCGCTGAGGAATCTTTTCGCGCGCTCATTTTGCGCTATGGTGGGGAAGATGCGCTCGCAAAGATCCAAAGCTTCTCCCGCGAGAAATAAAAATCTGGCGTGCGACCTACGCCTCCCGGTTTTCGACAAACCACTCATCGAACCGTGGCCAATCAGAATGTCATGGGAAGAAGCAATCCGCGGCTTTGCCGCGACGCGCGAGCACTACATGCTGCATTTCGATTCTCCAACGAAACGGCTCCGCGACAAAAATCCCGAGCCCTTTCGCTTGCCCTGAACAATCACGGACGATGGTATTCTCGAAACGATCGAACCATTCTCGTTCGATCAAATCTACCGCCGACTGCTTGCGACGGTCAGACAGCGCCGTTACAAAACGTTGCTTACGATGGATCGCAAAGTTCCGCTCCTGATTCGAGTTTTCATTTGGTTTGCCGGTCTTGCTTCGGTCGGAATGTACTTGTCGATCGTGCTCGCGATTCTCGATATCGGGCCACACATTAATGGGCGGCGAACGCGTCACGCGCGCCGAATGGTTGCAGATCGCCGCGCCGTTGGTGGCGGTGATTGGAGTTCTGATGGCGTGCATCAGCTATGGATTCGCGACGGCAAAGGCGTGGTCGCGTCACGTTGTGATTGCAATGTTTGGGCAGTTTACGCGACGATCCTCGGCGCACTGAACCTGATTCATCACGCGATCATATGGCGGGCGATTATCAACGGCACTTTGTTTGGCGGGGCGTCGGTTTGGTATTTTTATTTTAAGCCAAACGTCGCGGAGTATTTTCGCGAGCTCGCGAACAGATGATCTGACAGATCGCGGAGCCGTGGCTCCAACTTACTTGATCGAGAAATATGGCGGACGGCGAAACTATCGAGTCCTACGTGCCGGCGCGGCTGGACCGGATGCCGTGGAGCCGCTGGCATTGGCTGATTATCGTTTCACTCGGCGCGACCTGGATTCTCGATGGTCTGGAGGTCACGCTGGCCGGCGCGTTAGGAGGGATTTTAACGCGCCATGAAACGCTCGGATTGACCGATACGCAGGTGGGAGCGAGCGCGACCTGCTATCTCGCAGGGGCAGTATTGGGCGCATTGGTCTTTGGTTATGGAACAGACCGGTTTGGCCGAAAGAAATTGTTCTTCATAACGGTGGCCGTTTATCTGATCGGCACGGGGCTGTCGGCGTTTTCCTGGAACTTTGCAAGCTATGCGGTTTTTCGTGCGCTGACCGGCGCCGGCATTGGTGGAGAATATGCGGCGATCAATTCGGCAATCGACGAGTTGATCCCGGCGCGTGTCCGCGGCCGGGTGGATTTGATGATTAACGGCTCGTACTGGATTGGCGCGGCACTCGGCGCTGCCGCGACCCTTGTACTGCTTGATCCGCGCAGGCTGCCAATCTGGCTGGGATGGCGTTGCGCGTTCGGGATTGGCGCCATGCTGGGTCTCATTGTGATTTTCTTTCGCCGATGGATTCCGGAAAGTCCGCGCTGGCTGATGATTCACGGACGGAATCCCGAGGCCGAACAGATTGTTGGCGAAGTCGAGCGAAAGATTGCGAGCATACGCGGAGGGCCGCGATCAGCGCTCGCGGCTACAGCGCCGCCAACGCGGATTCGCACCCGCGCGCATACACCTTGGTCGGAAATCTGGCATGCTATCGTGCACGAACATCGGCGGCGTTCAGTCCTTGGTTTTGTATTGATGCTGACGCAGGCCTTCTTCTACAACGCGATCTTTTTTACTTACGCGCTCGTGTTGATGCGGTTTTATGGCGTGCCCGAGCAAAATGTAGGCAGCTATCTCCTGCCGTTTGCGCTGGGAAATGTGCTCGGGCCGCTCCTGCTTGGGCATCTCTTCGACACCATCGGTCGAAAAAAAATGATCGCTGCGACCTACGGTCTTGCCGGGATTTTACTCGCGCTGACCGGCTTGCTTTTTCACGCCGGATTGCTGACCGCCCAAACGCAAACAGTGGCCTGGACCATCATTTTCTTCATCGCGTCGGCTGCAGCCAGCTCGGCGTATTTGACGGTAAGCGAAATTTTCCCGTTGGAAGTCCGCGCTTTGGCGATTGCAATTTTCTTCGCAATTGGAACACTTGCAGGCGGCGTGGGCGCACCAGTGTTGTTCGGATGGATCATCGGCACGGGATCGATCACGACGTTATTCTTTGGATATCTGCTCGCGGCTGGGCTGATGATTTTTGGCGCATTAGTAGAGGCCTGGATTGGCGTGCCGGCCGAACGGCGATCTCTTGAGCACGTAGCCGCGCCACTCTCGAGCAAAGGACTCTGATGAGTTACATCGTTACACGGTTACAATCGTTAAATCGATTTACGAATCACGAATCGCGATTCTCGATTTCATGTAGCCGATATGGTGAGCTCGCAGGTGTGAATCGGGCCGGCCGGTGTCAGTTTGCTCGAATACAGATGAAATGCCTCGACACGAATCATTCCCGCATCGAGGTCGACATTCGATTGCAAA
>QHOW01000113.1 GCA_003219435.1 Verrucomicrobiota bacterium
GCTCAGGTTCTTCTGGCCGTCATCGCATCGATGTACGCGGTTTATCACGGCCCGCGCGGTCTGCGCTCGATCGCCGAACGCGTGCATCGCCTGACCTGCCAATTAGCCGATGGTCTGCGCGCACTTGGTCTGAAAATCGCACACGGAAACTTCTTCGACACGATTCGCGTCGAAGTTGAATCCAGCGCAGTCATTTTGGAGCATGCCGAAAAAGCTGGCTGCAATTTGCGCGCGCTCGACTCGCGCGCAGTCTGCATTTCGTTCGACGAAACGACAACGCCACGCGACATCGAACTGCTGATGTCGATATTCCGCGGCACGCACGTCCGCGATTTTGCCGATGACAAACGTGGCAAGCCGCCAATCCGCATTCCGCAATCCGCAATCCGCAATTCCGAGTTTCTTACCCATCCCATCTTCAACACCCACGATACTGAGACGGAAATGCTGCGTTATCTGAAAAAGCTCGAATCGCGCGACCTTTCGCTGACCACTTCGATGATTCCGCTCGGTTCGTGCACGATGAAATTGAATGCCACCGCGGAAATGTTTCCGATTTCGTGGCCGGAAATCTCCAAGCTGCATCCGTTCGCGCCCGGCGAACAAACCGCGGGCTACATGGAGATTTGCAGCCAGCTCGAAGAATGGCTTGCTGAAATCACTGGGTTCGACGCAGTTTCATTGCAGCCCAATGCCGGCTCGCAGGGAGAATACGCGGGGCTGCTCGCGATCCGCGAATATCACGCGTCCCGAGGTGAAACGCATCGCAGCGTTTGTCTCATACCAACTTCCGCGCATGGGACAAATCCAGCCAGCGCAGTGATGGCTGGGTTTAAGGTCGTGCCGGTCGCGTGTTTGAAAGATGGAGATATCGATCTGGCCGATCTGCGCGCCAAGGCCGATGAGCACGCGCGCCATCTCGCCGCGCTGATGGTGACCTATCCCTCCACGCACGGTGTGTTTGAACCCACCATTCGCGAAGTTTGCGACATCGTGCACGCGCACGGCGGTCAGGTCTACATGGATGGCGCGAACATGAATGCCCAGGTCGGTCTCTGTCGTCCCGGGGATTACGGCGCGGACGTTTGCCATCTGAATTTGCACAAGACCTTTTGCATTCCACACGGCGGCGGCGGGCCCGGCGTAGGACCAATCGGCGTTGCCAAACATCTTGCCCCGTTTTTGCCAGCGACTTCCTCTATCAACTATCAACTATCGACTATCGACTCCGTGGCGACTGGTCCCGTCGCCGCCGCCCCCTATGGCAGCGCAAGTATTCTCACCATCACGTGGATGTACATTCGGATGATGGGCGCGGAGGGATTGAAACGGGCAAGCGAGATGGCGATCTTAAATGCAAATTATATCGCTAAACGGCTCGATCCTTATTTTCCCGTGCTTTTCAAAGGCAAACGGGGACTCGTAGCGCACGAATGCATCCTCGATCTTCGCCAGTGGAAAAGCGCAGGCATCGAGGTCGAAGATGTAGCAAAACGGTTGATGGACTACGGGTTTCACGCGCCGACGATTTCCTGGCCGGTTGCAGGCACCATGATGCTCGAACCAACGGAGAGCGAACCAAAGCACGAGCTCGACCGTTTTTGCGACGCGATGATTTCGATCCACGCGGAGATCGAAGCAGTCGCGCGCGGAAAGGCCAATCGGGAAAACAATCTCTTGAAAAACGCGCCGCACACTGCGTGGCAAATTGCTTCCGAGAAGTGGGATCGGCCCTACTCGCGTGAACAAGCAGCATTCCCAGCGCCATGGACGCGCGAACACAAATTCTGGCCGGCCGTAGCGCGGATCGACAATGTGTATGGGGACAGAAATCTGTTTTGCTCCTGTCCGCCGATCGAAGAACTCGACTCCGTCTAATAGCCGTTCGCCGTGAATTCGATCAGACAGATTCGTCTTAAAATCGATGAGCTTTTCCAAATCGATCCTCAAAAGAGAGATCAGCCGAAGGATTTAGCCGCAATTACAGTGTATGTGCTTAAACATTATGCGTTTTTGCCGAAACCGCTCGCTGTCGTACTCGAAGGCGACGAAGTTGTAATCTCATTTCCTGAAGAGCCCGATGCCAAGAAAAACGAGGCGAGTCGCCTCGTGGAGAGAGCAGTGAAACGTGCAAGGGACGGCAGTTATGAAAAGGCGATTGGCATATACAAGCGAGTCCTCGAGCTCCAGCCTTCATTTCATGCTGCGCGTCGCGACCTCGCAATGGCCTACGTCGAAGTTGGGGATGTCGAAAGTGCGACAAATCATCTGATCGAAGTTTTGCGCCTTGATCCGAAAGCGCGGGGCGCCTCGCCCCAGCGCTCGTCCGGCATTCCTACGATTGCCACCTCTTGAACGGTTGGATGTCGCAGCAAGGCGCCTTCGACTTCCACCGACGAAACATTTTGGCCACCGCTAATAATAACATCTTTTAATCGATCCCGAATTTCCACGTAGCCATCGGGGTGAACGGCGGCGGCATCGCCGCGGCCATTGCGATTACGCTTTTCCGTCACGAAGCAGGGCGGGCCGACAATCAACGTTCGGTTTGATCCATGGACGGCACAGTTCAGCGAACAAGGAGTTCGTTTTACTTGGAGCGACTTGATGTTCCGTCCAGAAGTCTGTTTGAACAGATTGTTTTCATGAAAGTTCCGAAATCATGGCTGCCTATTTCAATTCATGCATCTCACAAAAGTCTCTTTAAATCTTGTTCTTTCAGGCGTGAACATCGAAAATTCCTCCATGAAGCCCGATGTCGCCAGCAATGAACTCGTCCAAGCCGCCCGCGAATATCTCGATCTGGCCCTGATTCATCCCCGCACGACCGCTCAGTGGGTGATCGCCGCCGGTCTCCTCATTCTCGTCCTCGCGTTCGTGCTGCCGAGAGTCGAAGCCGCCTTCGACGCAAGGCGAACGAGCAGCGAGAACGGCTGGATCATGGCCATCCTCAGCCCGATCCTGCTTTTACTCACGGCTGCGGCGGTCAAAGTCCATGTGCTTCCGACCGTGCATGGTTCCTCGCTTCAACTCGCCGCGCTCATCGGCGGAGTTGTCGTCGCATTTCTTCTTGTCATCGTCCCGATCTGCAAATTCCTTTTCGCCTCGGCGTATGTCTCCAGCCTCATCGCGTGCGGCATCACCTGCCTCTGCGGGGGCCTCACGGTGTTCATCGTCCACCTCGGTTTTCAAGCATTTATCGTCGGGGAAAACGCTGCCGCCAAAATCGAGGAGCGCAACGAGACGTTCAAGACGCCATAGGCCACAAGGCTATCCGCCGCGTGTGGTTTAATTCCGTGCTCAATCGCGGACGCGAACGACGAAGCGCAATTCGCCAAACGTGGCAAATAGGTCCAAGTATTGTTCGACATAGCGCGGGAGGAAGATTCTGTTTCGGCGGGATGCCGAAACCCACACGCGAGACGCCCGTTCGACTGTCGCTCAGGGCAGGCAGTGCGCTAGCCTTCCGGCGCGAGTTCGGGAGTCGCGACAACACGTGTGGGAACAAGCCGCAGTCCAGTGCCGATAGTTTCCTCAGCCGCCGCAGGACCCGCCTCATGATATTCGGCGTCTCCGTTAACCTGCCAGAGATCGTAAAGCTTCGTGTCGGCCAGAATATTTTCGACACACAACATTGCGGTCATCATGGCGTGATCCTGATTGTTGTATTTATGCATGCCGTTGCGCCCGACGAGATGCAGATTCGGATAACGATCGTCCAATTCCTGACGAATGATGGCCACGTGCCGCGCATAATCGTCGTCGTAAACCGGATACGCTTTCTTCTGGCGAACAACGCAGCCGTCAATCAGGTCGCCTTCTTTGGCCAGACCAATCTTGATCAGCTCGCGCCGGGCGAGTTCGATCAAATCGCTATTGCTCGAATCCCAGAGCCCATCGTGCTCGAAGCAGAAATATTCCAAGCCGTAGCAGACTTTGTCGGGATCGGGCACCATCTCCGGCGACCAGGAACGGAAGTTTTGGACGCGCCCAACTTTGACGCTTGGATCGTGAATGTAGATCCAATTGTCATCAAACATCTTTCGGTCTTTCAAGATCAGCATGACCGTGAGGAAATCGCGATATTTAAGGCTTTCAGCTGCGCGCTTTGTGCGCTCGCTCACGCTCGGCGACAATCCGCAGACTAACTCCCGCATCGGCGCGGAGGAGATGACGTGTTCGGTTTCGATTGTCTGTGGATCACCCTGGCGATCTTTATATTCGACCGTCCAACTGCCGGACGCTTCGTCGTAGGAACAACGAGTTACTCTACAACCCATCTCGAGTTTTCCTCCCATCGCCTTTATCTTTTCCGCGCACGCCTCCCACATCATGCCTGGGCCTTTTCGCGGATAGCGAAATGAATTGATGAGCGTCTTAATTACTTTCGTTCGATCCCCATTGTAGCGCTGCGGAAAGAGCGCGTTCTTGATTGCGCTCCCGAGGGAAAGCCCTTTAATGCGTTGCGCCGCCCAGTCAGCAGAAATTTCTTTGCAGCTCATTCCCCAAACTTTTTCGGTATAGCTTTTGAAGAATGTATTGAAGAGCCGTTTGCCGAACTGATTGCTTACCCACTCTTCGAAATTGCGCGGGTCCCGCACCGGAAATAACCGCGCCTTTAGCCAAGAAAGGACGCAGAGAATCGATTTGAAGATGCCAAGCTTGAGCAGCGCTTCGAACGGTTTCAGCGGATAAGAGAAAAATTTGCCGCCGTAAAAAATACGCGAGGAACGCGGCCGCACGAGCATGTCGTTCGGCAGGATCTCGGTCCACAGGTCCTCGACGGCTTTCGATTTGGAAAAGAAACGGTGTCCGCCAATGTCGAAGTGAAAACCTCTGTAAGTAGTCGTGCGTGAAATCCCGCCGACATAAACCGAATCGGCTTCCAGGATGATCACGTCGGCTTTCTCCTTCGAGAGAAGATAACCGGCCGTCAAACCCGCTGGTCCGGCACCGATAATGGCGACTTTTGTTTTCATTTTCTTCTACGCAACCCAATTGCCCCGGGTGAAATTCCACACGTACCAGCCCTGTACGCATAACCCAGCGGCGCTGAGCAACGCCACTGCCGCGATGCCGAATGCCCGCACGAGCATCGGCGGCGTACGAAATTGACGCAGATAATTCAAAAGCGCCAGCACGATCAGCGCATGCGCGCAAAATTCGTAGCGGAGCATGCTTTCCATGGCCACGCAGGCCACGCCGCTGACTGAGATGTAATAGATCGCAGCGGCGCAAAAATAGATGCCGACGCGCGTAGCCGAGTTTGTTCGTCTTTGAATCAGGGTAGGGCGCGACCGCCGGGCGCGCCGCGCCGCAACGAGCAATTCGCAAAAGACGATGCAGACAAAGAGCAAGGCGCCCAACGTCATCGACATTTGGCTTGCCTCTATTGGATTGTTCAGTGCCGGAATAAGCCATCGATAGCTGGATGGTCGAAACACTGCCAAGTAATCGGGAAAAATCCCCCAGCCGGCCGCCTGCGTAAGCATATAAATGTCCCAGCGACCCCAGCGCAGTTGGCAATACAGAAAGAATCCGAGCGCTCCCAGCGTGGCCGCAATCATCAGGCCGATTGCCGGCCCGTACTGGCGAAACCCCGCCCGCGGCTCACGCAATGCCTGCCATCCTTTGACGCAGACCGCGTACACGACCGGAAAAGCCGCGCACACAATTCCGACGATCCGTGTGGCCGACATGACCATGCCATGCAACGCAGCAAAACTTTTCGCGGCCCGCCCCGGCGCGCTGCTCCAATAGATGAAGCCGAGCAACGTCATCAGAAAAAGCGACTCCGAGTAGC
>QHOW01000160.1 GCA_003219435.1 Verrucomicrobiota bacterium
AGTCTTACGATAACTTGCGATTCTACCCCGCAGAGAACGAAGCCATTCTGTTTTATGGCAAAATGACCGCCGCGCTCGACAACATCATTCTTGTTGTTGTGAATCTCGATCCGCATCGCAAACAGCATTCCTATGTCGATGTGCCGGTCGATCAATTCGGCCAAATGGAGAGCGACGCATACGAAGTCCACGATTTGCTGAGCGATGCACGCTACATCTGGCGGGGCCGTCGAAACTACGTCGAGCTAGATCCGCATATTCAACCCGCGCATATTTTGCGGGTGCGCCGCTACGCTGGCGACGACCGATTTGTTTAACAATCTGGCAGGTTGCTCTGTGTTCGATCTGTCAGTTGTGCATTTGCATCCGCTGAGCGCTCCGCATATCATTACGAAATTCTTCGCATGAAGTTTTCTTCGCTGTTGTTTGCCCCGCTGGCAGGCGCTCCTTCTTTGCTTGCACAGGAGGCCACGCCGCCGCTGGTGCCGGATGTTCCGCATTCGCAGACTATCATGGATACCATCATCAACGCCGGGCCGGTGATGATTCCGCTCTTTCTGCTGTCGATCTTTTTCGTTGCGCTCGTGGTCGTTTATCTCATGACGATCCGGCGCGGCGCGGTGGTTTCGAGCGGTTACATGGCGACGGCGGACGCGCTGTTGCGCAAACGCGATTACCTGGGGTTGCTCGCCGTTTCCAACCGACACGGAGAAGCTATCGCTCGGGTCGTGCAAAAAATGCTCGATTTCACGACCAAGAACCCGAACGCGGATTTTCAGCAGGTTCGTGAAATCGCCGAAACGGAAGGAACGCGAGTTGCGGCGAGTTTGAATAATCGTGTTATTTATCTCGCTGACATCGGAATGATCGCGCCGCTGCTCGGTCTGCTTGGCACCGTCTTCGGAATTATCCATTCCTTCGGCGCGCTTGGGGCAGATATTGGGTCGGCTCGCTACGTGGCACTCTCGCGAGGGATCAGTCAGGCGCTGGTCAACACGGCCGCGGGCCTAGCCATCGGTATTCCGGCGATGATATTCTACGCGTTTTTCCGCGGCAAGGCCCAAAAGCTAATTTCAGATTTGGAAGCCGCTTCGACGCATGTTTTGGCTTTGCTTTCGTTGCACTATGGCAGGCGGGCCCAGCGAAGCCCCGTGCTGATCGAAGACGAACTGTAGCCTCCCAGCTCGCTGACAAATCACCCAAACAACATCGTCTCCTTTGTTATATGAATTTGCGTGGACACGCACCCATGCATCATCCCGGCATTCAACTGGCGCCGCTGGTCGATGTGCTACTGCTGTTGTTGATTTTTTTTCTGCTCACATGGAACGCGGCTCGCACCGAGAACGAACTCGACGTCAAGGTGCCAAAAGCTTCCGCGGCGAAGGAGAAGGCCGCGCCAATCGGGGATGTGATAGTCAATGTGAAAGCGGACGGCAACGTTGTGGTGAATCGTCGCACTTTGAGCGGTCCTGAATTGACCGAATTGTTAAAAAGTCTGGTTCAACTCAATCCCGAGCAAGCCGTGGTGATCCGCGGGGATGAGGCTGGCGCTTACAAGAACATCATTGGTGTCCTGAATGTTTGCACTGAAGCTGGGATTACCAATGTGGCTTTCGCAACAGCGAAATGAAAACGGCGCCAAGCACAATCGGTCCTTTTGGACTGACAATGCTGTTTTTGATGGCGGACGTGGCTTTCGCTCAATCGCCGCCCGAAGTGCGCCGCGCTCGGCCCGTGGATGAGCCGCCAGTCGCCCGCGCGCTCCCCGCGGAGGAGCCCGCCATGCCTGCCCCTTCGGTGGAAGACTTCTCCGAACCGGCGGCGCGAGAAAGCGACGCGCCCGATCGCCGGCAGCTCGATTATGCGAACGCGCTTTTCACTCGCAAACTTTACGATCTGGCGATCCCGGAATATCAGAAATATCTCGACGATTACCCGGGGAATGCCGGGCGAGCCAACGCCTATTTTTCGCTGGGCGAATGCTATCGAAATCTCAATCGCCCATCGAGCGCACGGACAAACTTCCAGAGAGTGCTGAGCGATTATGGCGATGGCGAATTTGCCGGACCGGCCGCATACGCTCTGGCTGAGATGGCTTTCAAGCAGAAGGATTATGCCGCGGCGCTTCCGCTCTTTCATCGCTCCGCCGCAAAATCAAAGGACGCAGCCGTAGCATTGTCTGCTCGCTATTTTGAAGCGCGTTGCCTTGAGGTTCTTGGCCGTAAAGAGGAAGCCTGCGATATCTATCTGGAGGTTGCCGACGCTGGAAATCCGAATCCTTATCGGGAGGACGCACGATGGACAGCAGCATCTATTCTCATTGGGCGGGGAAGAAAAATCGATGCGCTCAACCAATACGAAGCGCTTTCGAAGGAAACGCAAAAGCCAACTGTGAAAGCCGAGTCGGCCGTGCGCGGCGGGATAATCGCTCTCGATCTTATCCAGGCTGACAAGGGCAAGATCGACAAGACAATGGTCGATCGGGCCACGAGCTTGCTGCAAAAGGGTCGCGCTTTGTCTGAACCCGGAAAATTCCGGGCGATCGCGCAGGTCGGTCTGCGCCGCTTGCAATATCAAACCGGCCAATACGCCCAGTTGCTCGCCGATTACAAGAAAGAACAGGAGAGCCTTCCGGCGGCGGCTCAAGCCGAGGTGTTATTGCTCGCGGCCAACAGCGAGCGGCAACTCGGCCACGCAAAGGAAGCCGAACAGCTTTATCGCCAGATCATCGCAAAATTTCCGGATCGGGAAGAAGCAAAGGACGCTGCTTATCAGCGGTTGATCAACGTATACAACTCCGATCCATCCGCCCTCCTCACCGAAGCGGAGCAATTCCTTGCCACAAATCCTACGGGGGAGCGCGCCGACCAGGCGAAGCTCTTAAAAGCCGAAGCGCTATACAAACAACAGAATTACAGCGCGGCAGCGTCGATTTACGGAGAGCTGCGTGCCTCTCAGCTTTCTTCAAAGTTACGCGCCGAGTCGGCTTACAAGCTTGGCCTCTGTTATGTGCCGCCGAAAAACACTTCGGCAATTATCGAAGCTTTCACCTATTACGTGCAAACATTTCCGGACAACCCGCAGGTCCCCGCCGCTTTGGCTCAGCGCGCTTTGGCTTACGAACAGGATAAGAACTACGATGCCGCGCTTTCCGATTTGAACACGATTCTCACCAGGTATCCGAGCGCGCAGGAGCGGGAAGCGACGTTGCAGTTAAAGGCTTTGATTCTCGGACAACAGGAAAACACCAAAGGCATGGTCGATACATTTCGCCAGCTTTTGAAAGAATTCCCGAAGAGTTCCGTCGCAGCGCAGGCGCAATATTATATCGGCAAGGCTGCATTTGAAGCGAAGGACTATAAGACAGCATTGAAGGCGCTCAATGCCGCGCGGCAACTGAATAAGCAGCAGTATTACAATCTCGCCTCGCTTCGGCTCATTTTGTGCCAGTTTTACTTAAGAGACCGGCCCGCACTCACCAAAGAGGTAAACGAGTTCATGGCGAACAGTCCCAGTGTGAATGTCCCGCCGGAAGTGCTCGAATGGTTGGGGATCGAATATTACAACGAGAAAAACTACGAGGCCGCCTCAAAATATCTGAGCGCGCTTGCGAAGATGGACAATCGCGGCAGCGTCAAACCAGACTTTTTGTTTTATCTGGGAGACGCGGCGACAAAATTGAAAAAATTGTCCGAAGCCGAAGATGCACTTGGGAAATATTTACAAGTCGCGAAGGATCCAGCGGGGAAGGCGAAAGCGCTGATTGCGCTTGGAGCGATCAAGATTGGTATCCACAAACCAGACGACGCTCAGAAGATTGCCGAAGAGATCATGGTGCTGCAACCGGAGGGACGCGTGAATGCTGAAGCGCGATTGCTGGCAGGCGAGGTCCAACTGGAGCGCGGAAATTTCGATGGCGCTGGCAAGGCTTTCATGGGCGTTGCTCTGCTCTATGATGATCCGGCCATTACTCCTCGCGCACTGGACAAAGCGGCATCCGCGTATCAGCGGGCTGGTAGAAGCGAGGAAGCAAATCGGCTGTCCCGGGAGTTGCGCGAGAGATATCCCAATTACGCCGGCAGTTGATTTGATGTCTCTACCGCTGCCCTATGGGCAGCGTGGCGCGCGGCTATTAAACGGCTTAGCGTCACGCTTCGCAGAGCGAAGCGGCTACAGAAACACGATTGCCAGCGCGCAGCTTATTTGATTGCATCGACGCATGGCCAAATTTCGTCCGCTCCTCGCTGAATTTATCGGAACATTCGCGCTGATCTTCGTAGGTATCGGCGCGATCAAGACCGCCGGGCACGATGTGCTGGCCGTTGCGCTCGCTCACGGTCTGACGATTGCGGCTTTTGTCTCCGCCACGCTGCACATCTCGGGAGGCCAGTTGAATCCAGCGGTGACCTTCGGTTTAGTTTGCGGCGGGCATATGAAATGGACGAATGCGCTTCCTTATTGGATCGCGCAATGTCTCGGTGGAATCTCGGCTGCCTTGATTTGCCTCGGTCTGTTCGGACGCGATGTCGTCATTACTGGCACTCCCCAGCTCGCCATTAATCTCGCTCCGTGGCAGGGAATTTTGGTCGAAGCGATTCTCACCTTTTTTCTCGTGTTTGTCGTTCACGGCACCGCCGTTGACGAACGCGGCCCGCGGCGCATCGCCGGCCTCGTTATCGGAGCGACAATCACGCTCGACATTCTGTTTGGGGGAACGCTTACCGGCGCGGCCATGAATCCCGCGCGCGTGTTCGGCCCCGCCGTTGCGGCAAATTTTTGGCACGACCATTATGTTTATTGGATTGGACCGTTAGTGGGCGGCGCGCTGGGCGGTTTTGTTTATCGGCTCTTGATCGAACGACGACCTGCGACGGCTCTAGAATGACGCAGCTTTTGATATTCCCTTAGCTTTGACCCGCTGGCGCACAGACTGAAAGTCTATGTTCCGATCATTGCGAGGGTCTCGATTGGCAGCGGCGCGAGAAATTCTTTTGCGTCATTGATTTCTAAAACCGGACGCGCCAGATGGGCAATGAGAAGACTTGTATCCGGCTCAGGGGCAATCCCGGCTTGGGCGGTGATTTCGCATTCGGCTAATTGCTCAATTATGCGTGAGACCTTTATGCTCAGAGCGCGATTGTCAGTAAATTGAATTGTGCAAATGCCGGGCTCGGTGGCTTCTACAAAGGGGCTGAGCGTAAACGCGTAGTGAAGTAATATTTCCTGGATCGATTGTTCCTGCGTGCGCCCGCGCGCTTTGATCGTGACCTGCAAATAGCGCGCCAGGGCCTGACTCGGAGTCATTCCTTTACGAATGCCGGCTTCTTCCGCAGCCTCGTTCAGTTGAATGATAACTGGTTTCTTTTCTTGTTCCTCAATTAACGCCACGGGTTTTTCGCGCAGCTCTGGTTGATGGCGGATTGCCGCCTGTAAATAGAAATTCGGCAAATAAATTGTCGCAAACATCAATTTGCTTCTCCCATTTGGGCACCCTGCCGATGGAGCTGTGATCGTTGCACACGAATTTGCAGCCGCGAAATCGCACTCTCGTCTTCAAAAGTTTCCAGCGTCCACGAATTTTCGAGAACAATTTTGAGCTGCGCGCTGCTGACCGTCCCTTGCCGTGTCAGGACCAGACATGCGGTGGGGGCCGACTCGACAAGGCGTTGCAAACGATACCAGCTTGTCTGTGGAATCTTGCCCAGGTCTGCCGGCGGGTTGAGCACAAGATCGACAATTACCAATGGGAAGTTTCCGTCGCGCAAAAGCAGATCAGCCGCTTTGATCGCAACAAGAGCTTGGGTGCAACGAACCCAGAGCAGGTGATGTAAACACGAGTTGCCGAGTCCGTCTGAGGCGGATGGATCGAATGAATCGCGGCCATCGATCAGGGCGAGGAAATAGCGATTACGATGCGCAGCCTGAAGCAGCATATGAACAAGCGATGCGCTGCCCGCGGTTATTCGTGGGCTGATCAATTCGGTGATCGCGCCTTTTGGCAATCCACCGCCAATCGCTTGATCGAGGAAAGATAAACCGGTAATTAGCCGGCGCGTCGTCGCTGGGACAGGCGTATGCGGGAAACGCTCGGCCAGCAATTTCCGAAGATCCATCATCTTGCCCCTCGCAATCATTCGAAGAAAAATGGCACGCCTCGGCTATATGTTCAAGGGAACATGAAAGCCAATTCAAGATGAACGAGCACGCCGGGAATGCTTTATTAGTGTGCGCAAACGCTCATAGTTTGGAGTCGATCAATCTTACTCGTCGCCACATCCAGCATCAACCGCTCCCATCGCTCGCTGTCGGGAGCCGGCTCGATTCCGTTCAGCCGCAGAAACACGATCGCGGCCATCATTGCACTACGCTTGTTTCCGTCAAAAAACGGGTGGTTACAGCAAATGTAAAAAAGATAGGCTGCCGCGATATCCACCAAGTCGGTGTATGGCGACTTGCCGCCGAAGCTCGATTGCGGAGTCAGCACCGCTGATGCCAATAGTGCTTCATCACGAACACCCTTTAGGCCGCCGAATCTTTTTAACGCTTCGCCCTGAATCTCGCGGACGATATCGACGGTAAGATGAAAGCAATCCTCCGGGGTCGGGCTCACGCGAGCTTGCGCAAAGTTTTGCGGTAATCTTTCGCCGTCTTCTTAATCGTCGATTTAATGTCCTTTTGCGAGGGACCTTTCCGAATTGGCATGACGACGATTGCGCCGCTTTCCGGGACGACGGTCACGTTGACATGATCACCGATCTTCAACCGCGCCAGATCCCATCAGCACCGCATCGAAAATGATGCCCTGAGAGTTGTCCACCTTCGAGATCGTCTTGGTCACGGCGTAATACTGTGTTTTACTCATCGCACTCGCAAGAAATTTCCGGCTGGCCAGCCTGTGATTCCTGACGTCCGCCGCCGCTTTTCCGCTTTTATCTCTTCCGCCGTTCTTGTTTGCGAATGAGCGAGACCATCACGCCTTGGATCTTTAATTCGCGCGCCGGGATCAGATCTGGATAACGCGGGTTTTCCGCTCTCAGATAAGGCCGGCCATGCTCCACCACGTAACGCTTCAGCGTGGTTTCACCGTCGATCAATGCTGCCACGATATCGCCATTGTGGGGCTCTTTGCTGTCCTCCAAAATTACGATGTCGCCATCGACAATGTGAGCGCCGATCATCGAGTCGCCACGGACGCGCAAGGCGAATGTGCCGCGATTTTTGGAAACATTAGCCGACCGCTTATCGAGAGATACGTGGCCTTCGATAGTCTGCTCGGTCAGCGCCGACATGCCGGCCGAGATCTGTCCGTAAATCGGAATATCGGTGATCCTGACTTTCATGGCTGGAGTAATCAACGCCCGGGCCTTGCGCGCGTGCCGCTCAAGAAAACCTTTGCGCTCCAGCGTGGCGATGTACTGCATCACCGAAGTCTGGCTGGCGAACCCGAAATGACTTTGGATTTCGCGGGTGCTGGGCGTAATGCCTTTTTCCCGCTGCTCGCGCTGGATAAAATCGAGCACGGTTTTTTGCCGCTCCGTCAGCATGCCTTTAGAATCGCGCACGATCTCGGCAATGCAAGTTCAAATGAACAGCATCCATGCATCTTCCGGCGCAGGTCGGGGGGCGCGGGACCGCGGCGCCGTCACCGATTGCTTGAGTCTTCGGCGCAACCTCTCCATTACCTACAGGAAGGAACCCAATGAAGGCACGGGCACATCCGCTGTCGTTGTTGCGATCCTGCGCCAACCGCGACTCCCATGGCCACTCCATTAGGGAGTCGCGCGAACACGTGAAGAAATACCTGTCGAGGCAGAGTCGCCACGCCGAAGGTCGCCAAGGCGGGTCAGCCCGCCGACGCAAAGGGGGTCGCCGGCGCTCGACGCAGCTCTTTTCATTAAGCTAATCTCTCGATTTCTGTCACGACACGATCGAGTTCTTCAATTAACTCGTTGCTACCGTGTTTACGAAATGCCGACACAAGTGAGCGACAGTACCAAAGGGCTCCTTCCTTACCGCCGTTGAACCGCAACCAAAGGTTGTCTCCCTCCTCGCGCAGGTTACGCAAGATTGCGCGGGCATTGTGAAGCTTATCGGCTGCCGATACGAGCCGCGTCGATGCTGAAGCTCGCTTCAGATGCGCGATGTAATTTTGTTTTCGTTCCCGCCATGGCGGCTTCGGGGTTTGCAAGGTGTCGGTGCAGCCTTCGACTATTCTCGCCACCTTTTTCCCGAATTTACGCTCGATATCACGCAGCCGTTTCGCGCCGCCGCCATCTTCCACTGCATCATGCAGCAGGGCCGCAATCGCTTCTGTCTCATTCGCGCCGTACTCCAATGCGATCGCTGTGACCCCGAGGATATGCGCGACATAGGGAATTCTGGTCTTCTTCCGAAGTTTGCCGCCGTGAATTCGGGTGGCGTATATCAATGCTTTTTCAAACTGAGGCGATAGTCGCACGTTTTACTTTTCGTATGGCCGGCGAAAAGAGTTCGTATGATTTAGCCAGTCGAGTCCAAAAGAAAATCGCCCCCTCTTTGGAGTTAGTCGGATACTAAAGATCAATTCCCATCGCGACGGCGCCAGGGATCTCTTCGTAGCCGGAGCGCTTCCAAAATTCACGGCCGCTCGGATTATTGTCAGCCACCATAATAATGACGCGCTTGAGTCCTGCCCGGCGCAAAACCTCCAGGCATTCATCCAGCAGACGCTTGCCAAGTCCGCGTCCCTGATAAGCAAGATCAACCGCCAGATGATAGATGTGTCCGCGGCGTCCATCGTGACCGCATAAGGCAATCCCAACGATCGCCGACCCATCGGTCGCCACTCGGCTCAGCCCCGGGTTGCGCGCCAGAAATTGGGCAACGCCTTCTTTGTCGTCGCCCTCGGCGATCTCGAGACCTTCGACCCGCTGCCATAACTCGAGCGCCGCGTCGTAATCGTCGATAGAAAATTCCCGGATCTCGATCTTGCCGCTCA
>QHOW01000161.1 GCA_003219435.1 Verrucomicrobiota bacterium
CGGGATCAATCAGATATGCCGTTTCGCCTTTGCCGGCAACAACACCGCGCGCTCCTTTAACCGTCGGAACCAGCGCCTTCAGATGAAATTTTCCGTCGTCCCCCACTTCGACGATACTTAGTGTCGCAGTGACAGAAGCAGCGGCGTAGAGAAGTTTTTGGTCACTCGAAAAGTCGATGTTGTCCAAACCGGGACCGGTTATGAGCGAGTCGATCAGTCGTCCGCCGTGGGCGACATCCAGACTTACAACATGGTCGCCACAAGCTACGAAGAGAAACCCTCGCGCACTATCTAACGTTAATCCCTGCAAATCGTCGTGGACTTTCCATTCAGCAATAACTTTGTGGGATCGCACGTCGATCGCTACTGTCTTTCCCAGCTCTTCAATGTTGGTGTAAAACAACCCGCGCTGATTATCGACAGCGTAGCCTTCAGCCGATCCATCCAATGGGATTTTCAATTTCAATTTAAGATGGCGCGGCTCCGAAACATCAAAGACCTGGATAGCTTTATCGGCGGAGGCAACTCCGATAGGTGGTGCGCCGGTTGTGATCCATAACTCTTTTGTCGCCGCAACATAAACAACGGCGTCCGGCGCTGCCGCCGGACCCGCCGACGGAGGAGCAACCTCGAGACATTCTCCACGCTTAAGCGTCTGAGCGTCGATCACGCACAAGCTCGAATCACCGCGATTTCCGATATACACCACGCCGTCACCTACACTGACCGCGGTTGGCCCTAACGTGATTTTGCGTCCACGCAGCTCGACTTCCCCCGTCTTAAATCCCGTGACCTGCGAGACAGCGTCGGAACTTTCGTCGATGACATCTACGT
This sequence comes from Verrucomicrobiota bacterium, assembly GCA_003219435.1. Classification (GTDB taxonomy): domain Bacteria; phylum Verrucomicrobiota; class Verrucomicrobiia; order Chthoniobacterales; family UBA10450; genus Udaeobacter. The sequence continues at coordinate 835 of QHOW01000161.1, forward strand.
TGCCCGTGTTGCTGGCCGGCACCCATAATTTTCCTGTCGAGCGATCGTAAGCAAAGTAGTCCAGCGCAACAACGCCGCTTGCACCCGGCAAGGAGATTGGCGTGAGTTCATAGTCCGAGGTGACCTTGTGCCCGTTCAATTGCATTGCTGCCAAAAAAAACGGGAGCGACGCGACTGCACCGAGCGTCACAAGCTTTAGCTTCCCACTTGATGAACCATGGCCAACTTGTGGGATGGATGGCGGTGAATTATTCGATCTCATAACGGCGGACTTCGGCCTGTTGCGAACCGCGATGTGGAACAGCGACAAATAAAGTATCTCGCCCCGGCACAAAAAGTCCGGTGCGAGCGCCGTCCGCCGTGTCGATCTTTGCAAAGGGCTTATAGGTGTTTGCATCCCCTTGCTCGATGATGTCGATCTTGCCGCCACCACATACCGCATAGATGCGATGGCGCTTACTGTCGTAGAAGATGTCATCGGTATCGCCAGAGATATCGATCTTGGCGGCAATCTCCCCGGGTTCCGTGTTAAGCACGACAAGCCTGGGCGGCATACGGCAGCCGACAAGCAATCGATGATTCGCTTCGTCCAGTGCCATCGGAAAATTTTCAAACGCAAGATCTGTTTTCCATGTATTGATGACTTCGCCTTTGTCCCGATCGATTACCGCCACATGGCGGGAATCGGGAACGTTGACGAAAATCCGCTTGCCGTTCTTTTCTAATTCGAACGCTTCGGGATGAGCACTCAGTTTGATTGAGCCGATCTGCTTCCCGTCGGCCGCGTTGACGATCGCGATGCCTCCGCTACCAAATCCGACATAAATTTTTTTCGTAGCCTCGTCATAACGAACGTTGTCGGCATCATCTTTGAAATTCACTTCTCCTACCGACTGGAATGATTTCGCGTCGTAGATTTTGAAAATGCCACCTTTGTCATTTGCAACAAAGAGACGGTCTAGCTCAGGGATGTAAACAATTCCTTGCGGCGCGCCGAGGCCAGTAATCGAATGGATTCGCTCGCCCTTGCGCAGATCTAACACTTCGACGGTGTTGTTACCCAATGCGCAAACAAACAATCGTTCCCCTGAGGAATCGAGTGCGAGATGATCGATCCGACCCTCGACTCCTGGCAGCGGGATCGTTTGCTTCAACTGAAGCGCCTTCTCCTCGGCGTGGGCGGCGCTTGGATAAAGGCAGAACGCCACAAGCAAGGCACTGTGCAGGAGAGAGTGTCTCATTTGCCCGCGTACGTGAAGTTGTCGAACTCAGTGACGCTGTCAGCTTTTGTCCAGACACCGATCTTGCCAGGTCCGGTGAAAGTGTTGTCTTCGACATCGAACAGATGCTTGCCGTCGAAGTAGGCTTTGAAACGATTGCCGGCGAATTCCACGCGCAGGGTATGCCACTGGCCAGACGCAACTTTCTCCTTGATTCCGTAACCACCTTTGCGACCCACGATGTCAAGGGGAGTCCGCTTGCCATTCACAGTCTTGTAGAGAACGACATTGTTTTCGTTCGCGTTCGCGCGAAAGATGTAGTAGTTATTCGAATCCTTTGCGCGCCAGATCACGCCGCCGGCTTGATCTTCCTTGCCACTGACTGGTTTGAATTTCACCTCGACGAATCCGTCTTTCAGCGACGTGTCGTCTTTAATGCAGACGGGGAACGTCGCCTGACCTGATTGTTTCAACACGTTCGGCTTGCTCGGCGCCGAGTCGTCTTTTTCCACAGACCATTTTGCCGAGCCGCTGCCAGTTTGGGTCGCGGTCCAGCCCGGAGGCGGGGCGCCGGTTTTCATGTCGTCAAAATTGACCGTCTCAGCGGTGGCCAGCCCTGTTGTCATGGCCACCGCCATAATAGTTAACCTTAATATTTTCATAGTTTTCTCTCTGGTTGATATAAGACTTACGGCAACGGTGAACTGACCTTCAGCAGTCCACCAACCAAAAACCCGCCTTTTATAGCATTCGCTAAATCTTTCGCCTGGCCGCGTCCCCAGTAATGGAAAAACATGATGCGCGGCTCCTCGTGCGTCATGTGCTGATGAATGGCGACAATGTTGATTTTTTCTTTGAGCAGTGATTTTAAGACCGGTTGCAATTCATCTTCCGTCACCGCGAAGTCTCCATCGACAACGGCATTCTTGTCGTCTCCGGCAAAGGCCGCCCACGTGTTCACGCCCATCGTATTGTCGATCTTGACTCCGTGCATTTTTGCCGGCCGGCCGATAGTGAACTTCACCATGCCGTTGTTCATTTCTCCGTTGATTCCAAAGATTGCATTGAGCGGCTCGGGCGAAATCGAACTTTTCTCCGGCAGTGCATTTGCGCCGAACGAGTCTTTCGGCTGTGGATTGCCAGCGCGGATTTCTTTGATCTTGTCGTAAACTTTGCGCACGGCGGAGGCCAGTTGATCGACGGCACCTTCGCCTTCGACGTGCATGAAAAACACTTTGGGCTGATCGAAGAAGAAGTGGTTGTGCAGGGCGGTCACACTGAGTCCGTTGTCGAGCGCAACTGACATCGCAGGATTAACTTCGTCTTCAAAGAGAACGGTATCGCCCATCACCATTGCTTCCGTGTGCGTACCTTTGGTGAATGCTGCCCAAGTCCCAAGACCCATGAATGGCGGCATTTTCCATCCATCTACAACGACCTTCACGTCGTCGCGCGGGAAGGTGACTTTATAAACGCCTTCCTTCTCGTTGAGCTTGCCTTTAAGCCCGGTGATCTGGTCGATCTTCGTGCTATCGAGCGCGCACAAGGCGATGTCGATGCTTGAGCTGCAAAACGCGAGGATTAAAAAGAGCTTTTTCATCTTGATTGTTTTTGACTACGAAATCGGAGGTGTTGTTCGAACTTGCCTAAAGTATTTGGCATTGTAAGCCCGCCTTGGATGTAAGCGCAAATCTGGCTTGCAATACGTATTTCATCGGTATGGAATACGAAAGATGGACCAGATTCCCTGGCTATTGCTCCTCTACAGTCTGCCGGCGCACCGGAATAGCGAGCGCGTCGCAGTGTGGCGCCGATTCAAGAAGATCGGCGCGCTCCAGCTGACGACTTCCACTTATTTACTGCCTGATCAGACTGTGCACTACGAGCATTTCCAGTGGCTGACCAAGCTCATTCACGATTCGGGCGGCGAAGCCACGCTTGTGCGCGTGCGCGAGATTGAAGGACTTCCCAGCGAGAAGCTGGTCGCGATGTTCAATGATGCACGGGGCAAGGAATACGCCGCGGTCAGCAAAGCGCTGCGCAAACTGGAGCGTGGAAAAAGGCGGCGCGCGGATATAACTCAAGAACTGGACCGACTCACGCGGCACTTTCGCGAGACTCGTGCGATCGATTTTTTCAATAGCTCGCGGGCGCAGGACATCGAAATGCAGTTGCAGAAAATCGAGCAGACACATCGAGCAAAAGGTCTACTGCCGAAAATTGATCCAAAAAAATATCACGGACGAACCTGGCTGACGCGGCCGCAACCAGAGATCGATCGCGTCGGTTCAGCGTGGCTGATCCGCAAATTCATCGATCCCGATGCGCAGTTCGCGTTCGCCAGCAAAGCCTCGGCTCACCCGGACGCTGTTTCGTTCGACATGCTGGATGGCGAGTTCTCCCACTTAGACGAGGATTGCACGTTCGAGACGTTAACCAAGCGTTTCGCGATTCGAGATAAATCGGTTCAGAAGATCGGCGAGATGATTCACGATGCCGATCTCGAGGACGACAAATTTCAGCGCGTCGAATGCGTCGGCATCGATCGCATTCTGAAAGGATGCGCGAAAGAAGGTCTTGCTGATGAAGAAATCTTGCGACTCGGCTTTGAATGCTTTGACGCGCTCTACTCGTTTTTGCAGCACGATCGGCAACGTGCACCGACGCTTGCCGAGGCGTGCCGTTTTTGGCTTAAGTTCGGATTCGTTAGTTTTGGCGGACCGACCGCTCAGATCGCATTGCTGCACGGAGAACTCGTAGAGAAGAAAAAATGGATCAGCGAGTCGCGATTTCTGCACGCCCTGAATTTTTGCATGCTTCTGCCTGGGCCGGAGGCGCATCAGCTTGCCATCTACATCGGCTGGTTGCTGCACAAGATCCGTGGCGGCGTAATTGCCGGAACTCTGTTTGTTCTGCCGTCCGCCTTTTTCCTATGGGCTTTGACTTGGGGCTATGCCGTCTACGGCAGGGCCCCGTGGGTTGCAGCGATTTTCTTCGGAGTGAAAGCCGCCGTGATGGCAATTGTGGCAGAAGCCGTAATCCGGATTGGATCAAAAGCGCTTAAGAACGAAGTGATGTGGATGCTCGCGGCTTTCGCGTTCGCAGCGATTTTTTTTCTCAAGGTTCCGTTTCCGCTCGTCGTTCTGGCCGCTGGGATCGTCGGTTTGATCGGCGGCAGGGTTTGGAAAGAAAAGTTTCTGGTCTTCGGCCAAAACAAGCGTGGAAAGCTGGATGAACAGATAGTGCTCGGCGACGACATAGAATCGCCGGCACACACAAAACCGTCGTTCGGTCGCGCCATCAAAGTCTGCGCGGTTTGGCTAACGTTATGGTGGGCGCCGGTTCTGCTCGCAGGACTTTGGCGCGGATGGAACGACACGCTTTTTCGCGAAGGTCTATTTTTTAGCAAGGCAGCAGTCGTCACGCTCGGCGGTGCTTACGCCGTGCTGCAATACGTCGCACAAAATGCAGTCGAGCATTTTCACTGGTTGCAACCGGGGCAGATGCTGGACGGGTTGGGTCTCGCAGAAACAAAACCGGGCCCGCTGATCATGGTGCTGCAATTTGTTGGGTTCATGGGCGGCTGGAATGTGCCGGGCGGTTTGCCGCCGTTCGCCGCGGCGACGCTCGGCGCCGCGATCAGCACATGGACGACATTCATCCCTTGCTTTCTCTATGTCTTCCTCGGCGGCCCTTACATCGAATACCTTCGAGGTAATGCGTTTCTAACGACCGCACTTTCCGCGATCACGGCGGCTGTCGTTGGTGTGGTGATGAATCTGGCTGTCTGGTTTGCAATGCACATCCTGCTACCCCAAAACGGGCCGTTCAATTGGTTCGCCGCCGTCGTCGGAGTCGTGGCTTTCTTTGGGATGTGGCGATGGAAGTGGAATGTTGTTCCTGTCGTAATCGGCAGCGGATTGCTTGGGCTTTTCTTTAAGGTAGCGATTTCGGGCTGATCGGAGTCCGAGTCCTTTAAGTCGTTAGTTCTGCCCCGAGGCTGCCTCGAGGCAGAACCGTGATCTTTCGGTTAGTATTTTTCTCCCTTTTCTCCCTTTTCCTTGCTCTCGTCGTGCTTGCCCAGCATTTTGCCATTCGCATCGAACTTGAAGCCCCATTCCTTTCCATTCTTTTCGATGACGGCTTCATAGTCCGCGCCCTCTTTTTCCCAGCGGACGATTTTTCCGCCTTTAGCTTCTGTCTCGGCGGCTTTCTGCACTGCGACCGGGACATCGGTGCTGCTAATGCTTTGCTCTTCGTGTTTCTTTTCCCCTGCCTGCGCGGTAACGCCGAATGCCAGGCCGGCGCTTACCATTGCTATCGTGAATAATTTTGATGTCTTCATATTGTGTAATTTTTGACCGATTAATCTCAACTCTTGTTCGAAAATGAAGAGTCGTTTGGGCGTAGAAAACTGATTAGAACCAACTGTCACTGCTGCGGTCGGGGACGTGATTTTGAACCTAGCTATTTGGTTTGGCTTACATGTCATTTTTTCCGCGACCGGACACGTTGATTGGTTTGCCATCATAATCTGCGCGATTGCATTCGTCGGAATGCTCCGCTGGAAATGGGACATCGTCCCAGTTGTGCTGGGCAGCGGATTAATTGGGTTGATTTACACGCTGGCTGGTTTCCGTTGAATACCGGGACGCCCGATGTCCAACGCGTTTACAGTCTGGAAACTTTATCCGGGCGGTCTCAAACGAGCGCATTCCGCTTCGTAATCTTCAATCAGTTTCAGTATCTTGGATTGAAAAACGTCTTGCGCCGAATAGACGGCACCAATCGCCTCGGCGAACGCCTTTTGCTTGAGCTCTTCCTCGATCGTTAAGCTGAGCTCGGCGAGCTTTTCGATGTTCGCCCGCGAGTGAAACTCCAACTCCTTTAGCTTGGAGAGAACAGCGAGCGATTTTTCCACTTGGGCTGAATCTGATGGTTGAGATGGCTTTTCGGCCTCCGACTTTGGTGCGGTGCTTTGCTCGGTTGTGGCCGATTTCTTTTCCTCAATTTGCGTCGTCTTCGCGCGCTGAGGCGCACGAGTCTTTTGAGCGGGCTTGGCTTTGTGGTGCTTCTCCTGACTGACTTTCTTGGCGTGTGCGACGTTTCGTGGATCTCCCATAAATTTATAGACGGCTTTCAGGGGTTGGGCGGTCGTATCTCCACCGGGATTGGTCATGCAGCCGATTCGCGCATGGAGAAATGATCGCGCAACGCGGTGTGCGCGGCATGGTAGCCACACATCCCGTGAACTCCGCCTCCGGGCGGAGTGGAAGCCGAGCACAAATAAATGCCCGGCAACGCTGTGCGATAAGGCGTGGGACTGAGAATCGGTCGCGCAATTAATTGCATCAGGTTCGCCGCGCCGTCGTTGATATCACCTCCCGCCAGATTCGAATTCGATTTCTCAAGATCAGCGGCCCCCATTTTGTGGCGGGCGATTACGCAATCACGAAAACCGGGAGCGAATCGTTCGATTTGAGACTCAATGCGGTCCGACATGTCAATCTTACAGTTGAATGGAACATGGCAGTACGCCCAGAGCGTATGTTGTCCGCGCGGCGCGCGCGTTTCGTCAAAAAGACTCTGCTGCGCAACGAGCACAAACGGGAGCTTGGGAACGTTTCCTCGACAAACCTCGCGTTCAGCTGCTGCAATTTCATCAATGCTGCCTCCGAGATGAATTGTGCCGGCGTGGCGGCAGGCTTCGTCTTTCCATGGAATTTGAGAGCTTAAGGCATAATCGATTTTGAAAATTCCAGGCGCATGGCGAAACGATTCCAATCGTCGGCGATACCCCGAGGGCAATCGGTGGCCGGCGATGCGCAAAAATTCCCACACGGAAATATCCAGAAGAATCGCGCGCGATTTCGGGAGATCATTCAGATTATCAACTCGATGATTAACCTCGATCTTCCCGCCGAGTTCATGGAGATAACTTGCGAGCGCGTTGGCAATTTGCTGCGAGCCGCCACGTGGAACGGGCCAGCCCACGGCATGCCCCGCAATTCCGAGCACGAGCGCAAAAGCGGAGGAGGCTGGCGCCTCCAAAGGAAGAAATGAATGCGCGGCGATTCCGGCAAACAACGCGCGGGTCGGCTTATGGCGAAATAAGGTTTTGGCCAGGAAAGTTGTTGGACAGATCGCGGGAATTCCAAATCGTGCGAGAGCTATTGGATCTCGCGGCAAATGCAGCATCGGTTGCAGAAATTCGTCAGCTAATTTCTCCCAATCGCGCGCGAGTGGTTTCATCAGGCGGCGATAGGCGCGGGAATCTCCGCCTAACGAATCTGCCGTAAGATCGACATCACGATACAAACAAGCCGCAGTCCCGTCATCGAGGGGATGTGCCAGCGGGATGTCCGGGTGAATCCATTCGAGTCCGAATCGCTCTAGTGGAAGCGTTTTGAAAAATGGCGAGCCAGCCGCGAGCGGATGGACCGCCGAGCAGACATCGTGCACAAACCCCGGTAATGTTAATTCTGCCGAGCGCGCGCCGCCGCCGATTGTCGAGTTCGCCTCGAGAACCAATACGGAGCGTCCTGCGCGCGCCAAAGTGATTGCGGCGGCAAGACCATTCGGCCCGGAACCAACTACCACTGCGTCGTACTCATGGGCCATGGACCATGCAGTAGGAGATTTGAGCCGGCTTTTCCAACTAAATTGAGCGATCGATCAGCTTGGCGTCGGTCTCACTCTGAAACACGCAGATGCAGAGAAATTTGCGATCTAGTTATATGGATCGATCATCCCGCGGAGCTGAGGCCGATTTTTCCATCGAAAAATACGAAGAACGAACCGCAGAAAAAGAAGAATGCGGGGAGCAACTGCTTGCGGAGTACGCCGCGCTGCTGGGCTTTTACATTGCGAGCGTGGCCGTGCTGACCGGCGCAGCAATCGAGCAGAAGCGGTTGCCGAAGAGATTCAGTCTGCTTGATCTGGCGCTGTTGGGCATAGCTACTCACAAGTTGAGCCGCATCATTGCGAAGGACAGGATCACCGGCATTCTCCGCGCGCCCTTTGTAAGTTACATTCGTAGCGCCGGCGCAGGCGAAGTGGAAGAGGAACCTCGCGGACGCGGAATTCAGCGCGGGATCGGCCAACTGATTTCGTGCCCGTATTGCATGGCACCGTGGTGCGCAACAGCGCTCGCGTTCGGGCTCATCTTTGCGCCGCGCGCTACGCGGTTTTTCGCTGGAATTTTGGCCAGCGTGGCGGTGTCGGATTTCCTTCAGCGTGCGTATCTCAAGACGAAACAATAATGAGGTAACGGAAGGGGACCTTTTCCTCGCGCTTCGCAAGGGATCCCGACCGCGCGGAGCGCTGACCGCTTCGCCTCTAGCTCAGTTTTATGAATGACGCATCTGAAGTTGTCGTGATTACCGGCGCGTCGGCAGGAGTTGGTCGCGCAACGGTTCGAAAATTCGCGCGGCATGGCGCGCGCATCGGTTTGATCGCGCGCGGTCTGGAGGGATTGAAAGCAGCGGAGAAAGAAGTGGAAGAACTCGGCGGCAAAGCGCTCGTGGTTCCGGTGGACGTTGCGAACGCGGATCAAGTCGAAGCGGCGGCCGCCCGGATCGAAGCCGAGTTGGGCGAGATCGACATCTGGATCAACAACGCGATGACCTCAGTGTTCTCACCAATCAAAGAGATGACGCCCGAAGAATTTCGACGCGTGACCGAAGTGACCTATCTGGGCTGCGTGTATGGCACTTTGGCCGCGCTGAAACGGATGTTACCGCGCGATCGTGGCATGATCGTGCAAGTCGGCAGCGCGCTGGCGTATCGAGGGATTCCGTTGCAAGCGGCCTATTGCGCAGCCAAGCACGCGATCCAGGGGTTCTGCGATTCGCTGCGATGCGAGTTAATCCATGACAACAGCGCGGTGCGCGTGACCATGCTTCAAATGCCCGCGTTAAACACGCCACAATTCGGCTGGGTGAAAAGCCGTTTGCCACGCAAAGCGCAACCCGTTCCGCCGATTTTTCAGCCAGAAGTTGCCGCCGAAGCAATTTACTTCGCCGCGCATAACCCCCGCCGGGAGTTTTACGTTGGTATGCAGTCGGTGAAAGCGATCGTTGCAAACAAAATCGCGCCAGGCTTGCTCGATCGCTTTCTGGCGCGGACGGGATACGATTCCCAGCAACATGACGGCCCCGAAGATCCAAATCGCGCCGACAATTTATGGCAGCCGGTCCCCGGCGATCATGGCGCGCACGGTGCGTTTGACGCGCGCGCCCGAAACTGGAGTCCACAATTATGGACTAGCGAACACCGCACTGCGCTTACAATCGGTGTAATGGCGCTCGGCATTTCAGGCCTCATCGCGCTTTTCAAAAATAAAGAATTGTAGCTACGATCGCCCGGCCAGATCGCGTGGTGTTGTAGCGTGCGCGGTCGTCATCGCATTGGGCCTCTTAAGGCAGAAGTTTCGTTGAAGGATTTTGAAAAAGCCGCATGAGGAGCCGGTAATCATGAAGATTTCTCCGTCGCGACTCCGCCGGCAGGCGGTTCACGTCTCGTGAGTTTTGCCGATCGGTGATCGCGCAGGAGATCGTCAGATTTCCCTCAGTTTGGATTGACGCTTATCGAAGAAAGCGCTCAAATCGCGCAGTGACAACGATCGTACTATGCTGGTGGCACCGGCGCTGTTGTTAACAGCAAGCGCAGCAACCTTTGCTGCCAATGCGCTCATGGGCACTTGGAAGCTCAACGAAGGCAAATCGAAGTTCGCGCCCGGCGCAACCAAAAATACTACGGTCACCTACACCCCAGCCAAAGGCGACATGATAAAGTGCACGGTGGATGGAGTGGATAAGGATGGTAAGCCCATCCACTGGACTTGGGTGGGAAAATTCGATGGCAAACCGTACCACATTAAAGGGAGCCCATCCTTCGACACGCTGACCTATAAGCCAGTGAAAGACCGTACCAATAAAACGACGGCCAGGAAAGCCGGCAAGGTGGTGATGACGGGCACGATCACCGTGGCGAAAGACGGGAAGTCGCGCGTGGTCAGGCTCACGGGGACGAATGCGAACGGACAGAAGTTCACTGACATAACTTATTACGACAAGCAGCACCATGGCGCGAGTGTCGGAGAGGCGGTCGCGTCTCCGATTCCCAACTCGCTCCATTTTCCGGATCCATCCCGGCGGCGTATGATCCGTGCAGCACTTGTGCTGCAACACAGTCAGGCCTTTGACGATGTCGATGGATCTTCACGCACCGTTGCGCCGCTGACGCGCACACCGGTGTAGGG
>QHOW01000167.1 GCA_003219435.1 Verrucomicrobiota bacterium
AGCGAGGCCCATCCCCAATCCTTCTGCTTTCGTAGTGAAGAAGTGGTCGAAGAGTTTCTCGCGTGCTTCTTCTGAAATGCCGACTCCGTAATCACGCACACTCGCGCAAATTGTATCGCTCCCATTTCGCTCCGTCACGATTACGACTTTGCGGCGGCTCACCGGCGTATCGCGCATGGCATCAAAGGCATTAATAAGGAGATTGAGCAGGACTTGTTGCAATTGGATCGGATCGCCTTCAATCGACGGCAAATCTGGCTCCAGCAACGTCTTCAACTCGCAAGAGCGCAGCATCGCATCACCTTTTACCATGTGCACCACGTTCATTACAAGATCGTTCAGATTTACCCGCCGCCGGACTTGTGCGCCCTTTTTAACCATGCTCCGAATACCGCGAATCACTTCGCCGGCCCGGCGTCCATCCGCGACGATATCAACGAGCAGTTCGCGCAGTTCGCGAAGATCGACATTCCCGCGATCAATAAAACGCTGTCCCGCGCTGGCGTTGCTGATAATTCCCGAAAGCGGCTGATTTAGTTCATGGGCAATGGAGGCCGCCAATTCACCCATCACGGCCACGCGACTGAGATGACCAATTTCTTCATGGCGCTGTCGTGCTTCCGCTTCAGCGAGCTTGCGAGCAGAGATGTCCGCGACCGCAGCCAGAACAAGCATGCCCTCCGGCGTTTGAATGGGATTTAATCCAATTTCGACTGGAAATTCAGTTCCGTCTTTTCGCAGCCCGAATAATTCCCGGCCGGCGCCCATCGCCCGAGTCGAAGGCTCAGCGAGGAATTGTGCCCGATGAGCCGGATGCTGGCTGCCGAAGCGCTCCGGCACGAGGATGTCTACAAGTTGTCCGAGGAGCTCCTCACGTCGATAGCCGAACAGCTTTTCCGTCTGTGAATTAACCAGGACGATGCGGCCCTCCTTGTCCACCAGGATGATTCCGTTGGGCGAAGCTTCCACCACCAGCCGGAATTTCTCTTCCGCCTGCTTGCGTTCCGTGATGTCCATCAAAACGCCGCGCTGGCAGATCGGCTCGCCGTTGCCGTCGAACTCGACGCGGCCGCGCCGGTTGACCCAGTGAACTTTCCCATCGGGTAGCACTACCCGGTACTCAGCTTCGATTTCCTCGCGCGTGTGCAGTGAATCCTCCACCAGCTGGCGCACCAATTGACGATCTTCTGAATGGACAACGCTCCGGATGCGATCTGCGTTCAGTTTTTCCCCTGGGGAGAAGCCAAAAAAAGCGCGATCTTTATCAGACAGGCTAACTTCATCGCGCCTAATGTCCCAACTCCACACGATAAGGCCAGCCGCATCCGCAGCCAGGCTCATCCGTTCTTCACTATCACGCAGGGCCTGCTCCTTGTTTATGAAGTCTGTGACGTCCACACACGAACCAATGTAGCCAGCGAAGTTTTTCTGAGAGTCGTAGCGCGGCACACCGTTATCCGAAATCCAACGATATTCGCCATCGCCACGTCTCAGCCGGTATTGCATCGCAAACCGCTGCCGGGCATCGAATGCTTCGACGTATGTTTTGAGGCAGCTCTGAAAATCGTCCGGATGCACGCCTTCGGTCCAGCCATTTCCCATCTCTTGTTTCAGCGTGCGCCCGGTGAACTCAAGCCAGGTCTTGTTGAAGAAAGTGCACAATTTGTCCACGCCGGACATCCAAATAAGGACCGGCGCTGCGTCGGCCACGATCCGGAAACGCTCCTCGCTTTCGAGTAAGGCCCCCTTGCTCGCCTGCAACTTCCGCGTGAGCGCTGCCGCGCGAAGCACATCGCAGCTTAACTCGCAAGCCATCGCCGCGACAATGCCTTGAAAGAACAAGCTCACCGTCATCGGCATGGAGATAATTCCCCAGGTTACAACCACCGCTTGCGCCGTCGCTCCGACGACGAACAACACGATGCTGCCGCCTACTACCAGAGCCAGCCGCCGATCGCCCCGCCGCCAGACGGTGATTGCGGCATCCGCCACGAAGATCACCAGCAACAGCAAGCTCAACTGGGCAACCAGCATCCACGGATTCGCCACGCCCTCCGCGACCGATACGGATTCTCCAAGGAAAGGGATGTGCCGCAAGGCAGTGATCTCCCGATAATTGATATTCGGCGAGAAGCCGAAATTGAGGATCAGCGACAAGGTCCGCACGCCGACGACAGTCCACGCGAGCCACCACCGCCCAGCCCGCAGATAGAGCCGCACGAACCCAAGCAGCGACACGACGATCACCCAGGCTGGCACGTGCATCCAGCGCACCACCATCCCGAATTGTTCGGGCGTTTCCGTCCGCATTAACGCCAACTCCAGCACCGCAAAGGCCGCGACGGCAAGTGCCATCACTGAAAAGACCAGGTTCGCTCGCGCCGCTCGGTCGTTCCACCAGACGACAATGTGCATCAGCGCCAGCATCAGACACGCTCCACCGCCCATTGACCAGATGACCGCGACCCAGTTCATGCTGCCGAGAACGCGATGAGGAAGAAGAGCCACGAAATGCGGAGCGGCGTCGATGGAAGCGCCGCAGCCAGGATCAAATTAGAAGGCGAAATCACTTCGGGCGTGACTGGAAGTTAGGGGCGATTGTTACGCATCGCTGATGGGCCAAGTAACAATTGCGTTAGACAGACGAAAGGGAAATGGATCGGCCATGCAGTCCTTGAGACTAACAGCACGTCGACTTTTCATCAATAGAAGGGAACATGGAACACAGATTTCCAGTAGCACTCTTGAAAAGCTGCTTGTCCTTATACGCGTGCAATAGCTTCGATGACGCGCCGCATATTGTTCTAACCGGAGGCGGTGACCCTGGCCAGGTTTTGAAAGCGGCGGAGCACTGCCGTCCTCCAAAACGTGGCCGTCATTGCAAGCGCACGCTTCTCGATCGCGTCTTGGAGCGCGGCGGTGTTCCCGCCGCTTTTGATGCTACACCGGAACCCTCGTTATCGCTCGTCGCTACAAGGGCAACGTCCCGATGCGGCTGCGTACAAAGGAAGATTGTTCAGTTGGGATATTGGACGTTGGTCCCATAAGGTGCGCACACAAGTTACCCCAAACCACCCGGCCTTTGCTCCGGGCCGATCAATGCTCCTCCCAGTCGCTCCAGTTCCTGCGTGTAACAGAACAAGGCGAACAATCCCGTAATAATACGATGTAGCGGAAGGTGGGTATCTGGAATTCAGACGTGAAGTGTTTTTTCATGGTTTGGGTTGCCGCTCTTGGCAAAACGATTAATGACATGTCAAGCATTTTCTCTTTGGATACGTCTTCAGAAAAAACGCCGGCGAGCCGGATCACCAAGCAGCTACAACGCGCCCCGCTACAGTTGCAGTTTGCGTTAGCTGCGCTGTTCCAGTAGCCTCATGCGCATGGCGAGGTCCGGTCTCGGCAAAGGTCTTGGGGCGCTCATTGGAACTCCTACTGCCCCGGCGCCAGCGGATGCCGTCCAGGCGGGCGAACGGGTTCACCAGATTAATCTCGCAAATATTGTCCCGAGCGCTTTGCAGCCGCGCAAAGATTTTGCGCGGGAGGCGTTGCAGGAATTGGTCGATTCAATTCGGCAACACGGCATTATTCAACCGCTTATCGTTCGGCTCGCCGCAGAGAGTCCGTCCGGCGGCGGACAGGTTGGCACTCGGTTCGAATTGATTGCTGGCGAACGTCGCTGGCGCGCTGCGCAGGAGGCTGGCCTGACCCAAGCGCCGGTGATTATTCGGAGCGCGGGCGACATGGAAGTCCTCGAACTATCTTTGATCGAAAACTTGCAACGGGCCGACCTGAATCCGATCGAAGAGGCTCACGGCTACGCCAGATTGGCCAGTGAATTCCAGATGCGGCAGGAAGACATCGCCCTTAAGGTGGGGCGCAGCCGGGCGGCAGTGGCTAATGCAATGCGCTTACTGGATTTGCATCCACAAGTGCAAATCTGGCTCGCTCAGGATTTGCTTTCGGTCGGTCACGCAAAAGTGCTGCTCGCGTTAAAGGCGCCCGAGGAACAACTCCTGGCCGCAGAAACGGTTTTGCGTCGCAATGCCACGGTTCGTTCCACCGAACGGCTGGTGGCGCGCCAGCTCGGCATCGGCCGTTCACGCCGGAAGTCCCGCCGCGCCGGGACTGATCAAGCTGCCAGCTCCGCGGCAATCGAGGATTTACAGAATCGGTTGCAAGAGCATCTCGCTACGCACGTGACCATTCACCATGGAGACAAGCGCGGGCGGATCGAGATCGAGTACTATGGAAACGACGATCTCCAACGGATCGTTACCGCTCTCGGGCTGACGCCGAGCGAGAGCTGATTTGCCACGAAAGCTTTCGGGATTGCGCAAGCGTCGCGATGCGCGGCTAATTCTTGATAAAGCTGATATCCCCGCTGCGTTCTACGCGTGCGAGTCGAATCTTAGAAAGATCGTCGATGTGGGCGTGGAGACGCATGTCCTCCTCTAGATCATGCATTGAGAGATGGTTGCGTCGCATCATGCGAAGATCGCACTCGCCATTGTGGACAATGGTGTCTGGCGAGCCTTTAACCAAAATTCCAAACCGATGGGAGTGGTATGCTAGGTAGGCAAATAGCCGATGGAGCAACACCAGAACAACGCCTCCGCCGATTGTGGCAAGAAAAGGTGCCGATCCGTTGATGGCGCGTGAAAGCACCGCCGCGAGAATGACGAGCAGAACGGCATCGAACGGGGTTTTGTGTGCGAGCGAACGCTTATGGCCGAATCGGACCATGATCAACGTCGCAAGGAAGATGATGATTCCGCGCAAAGAAATTTGAACGAACGTCAAATCTTGCGGTTGTACGCTCAAACCGAGCAATGTTTCAAAAAGGTTCCAGAATGCATTCATAGAGTAAGAGTGTATCGCCGGAGAAAACCTTGTCGCGCGCATGCTGCTCTTGAGGTGGCGGCAGGCCGACCAAATACATGGGCTCATACGTCCGGTAAGACCCATCGATTTTACCGCTCTTGCGCGAGGAACTTTCGCATGGCATAAGACCACGCTCGACCGGTTTAAGCCGCCCCGAGCAGATCGAAATTATGCCGACAGTCCTACCTCCTTCCCGCGATGCGGCGCTTGAGACGCGTGTGTTTTGGGAGCGATTCAAATATCAGATCATCGCTGCGCTGATTATCCTCCTGATCGCCCTTGTTGGTTTCACAGGTTATCGGCTTTATTCCGATCGCCGAGCTGCCACGGCATCGACGTTGTTAGCCAGCGCAAAGGGGGCGCAAGAATACGAGCAGTTGATTGCGCGTTACCCGGATACTCCCGCCGGTGCCGATGCGTATCTTCTGCTCGCCGAAGCTCAGCGGCGTGAAAGAAAATTCGCAGAGGCGAATGCGACTCTTCAGGCTTTTATCACCAAGCATCCAAAGCACGAATTTGTGAGCACAGCGCAAATGACGATGGCAGCCAATCTGGAATTGATGGGAAAGAGCGACGAGGCGCTGTCGATGTACCAAAAGATCGCGTCAAGCTATCCAAACAGCTTCAATGCCCCGCTGGCGCTGCTTTCACAAGTATACATCTTGAA
>QHOW01000168.1 GCA_003219435.1 Verrucomicrobiota bacterium
TTCGCAGGCGATTTCGTAGCCAGGCCGGCATAAACTGCTTCAAGCTTTGCTGCGATGCTCGGCCAGTCAAAACGCCCAACTACGAAGCTCTTCACGTTTGCGCGAAGCCTTTGCGCGAGAGCTGGGTCGTCGAGCAGGCTCACAATTCCCCGGGCGAAGTTTTCAGCGGTCGCAGGTTCGATCAGTAGAGCCGTCTCCCCATGCTGGAGGATCGTCGCCGATTGCTTAAAGCTCACGATGGCGTTTCCAGCCGCCATGTAATTCAGGAGCTTTGTCGGGATGCCCGCCGACTCTGGCCGCGGAACAACAGCCACGTCGGCTGCTGCGAGAAAGTCGGGGAGTTCGTCGAGAGAGCAGGACGCCATCCTAAACCGTGAGACAAACCCAAGCTCGGCAGCCATTCTCTCGTATTTGGCGCTATGAGCGGGATTGATCGTGCTACCGACCAGAAGCAAGCTTGCTGTGGGCTTGCGCTCGTGAACAATCTTGAAAGCCGCCATTAGATAATCAAGGCCTTGGAAGTCATCGAATGTTCCCGTGTAAATGATTAAGGGGCTGTCGCCGGCGGCGAAGCGATCCCGAACGCGCGAGCCATCGGCTGCGGCGAACATTTCGGGCCGCACACCGGAATGGATCGTAATGACCCGCGCCGGATCGATGCCTTTATCGAGAATAAACGAGCGCAACTCCTCGGTATCGGTGATGATCATATCGGCCATTCTGGGAACGACGTAGTCGAGGACTTTGGCCAGGCCGATGGCCAGGGCCCGTGGGCGGATAAAGTTAAACGAAGCCAACTCGCCGATCATCGTGTTGATTGCATTGTAGATCACCGGCACTCGCGTGAACTTACCAACGAAGCCGCCGACGAGCGCGCCCTCGTAGTTGTGAGCGTGAATTACCTCTACCTTATGCCTGCGAACAACTTGAAAGAGCTTGAACACCAGGAGCGCGTCAAAGGCCAGCCGCTGGTAACTCGGACCAACACTAACTTCGCGATTTGAACCTACCTGAGCTACCCGGTCGATCTCAACTCCTGTTACTGGAATTTCATGACGGAGCGGGTAGGTAACAACACGAACCGAATGTCCGCGGCGGGCAAGTTCCTCCGACATCTCCTTGATTGCCGCCGGAGTGCCATGGTTTGCCGGAAACGGGCAGGCGGCAACCATAGCGATGGCAAAACTCATGATTTGGGAGATCGGTTAAAACGATCGCACTGCCTTGTCGAGGGAATCTACGACGTATTCGATCTGGTCGTCCGTCAGATCGAAGTAAAGCGGCAAACAGAAGTGGTTTGAGACTACGTAATCGGTTTCGGCGAAGCTTTCTTCCGGCTGTGGAACGATCAGCTCGGGATGCTTATTAAACAACGGCTGCGTATGGCAACTGCGATTGTAAAGCTCGCCTGGCAAAGAGACACCGTAATCCTGTTTCAGCTTCTGTTTCAGCTTCTCCCTTGCGATCGGAGACTCGAAATACAAGATATATTTGTAATAGGCGGACTGAATGTTCGGAGGCACTTCGAGCAACTTGATCCCCGGAATTTTCCGTGCCCTCAGCTGTTCGTCGTAGCTACTGGCGATATGCCGTCGTTGTTGAAGGATTTTTTCTACGTGCCGCATCTGCTCGAGACCAAGCACGGCGTTGAACTCACCTGGTCGCCAGTTATTGCCAATTTCGTGGTGAAGATTCGGCTCGGGGCCAAAGCGGCCATGATCACGAAGCGCTCGGGCGGTTTCATAGAGCTTCTCGTCGTCGGTCGTGACCATCCCGCCTTCGCCGGTGGTGAGGACTTTCGTGGAGAAAAATGAAAACGAGGCGGCTCGCCCAAGCGAACCGGCCTTTCTACCGTCGATGGTTGCTCCATGCGCATGCGCCGCATCCTCAATCAAAGAAGCGCCATGCTCTCGACAGATGTCCCGAATCTCTTCGATATCAGGAGAAATGATCCCACTCATGTGGACAAGCAGGACGGCCTTGGTATCCGGTCGGATCTTGCGGCGCAAATCCTGGGGACTCATCTGAAACGTCTCCCGCTGACAATCGACAAAAATCACTTTTGCTCCAGCGTGTATGGCAGCGGCGGCACTAGCAATGAAAGTGTGGCTTGGAACGATAACCGTCGCCCCTTCGACACCGATAGCCCGAAGGATGAGCTCAATGGAACAGGTGCCGTTGCTCGTACCCAAAGCGTATTTCACTCCGCAATACGCCGCCCATTGGCGCTCGAATTCCTCAACATTCCGTCCCATGCTGATGAACCCGCTACGAAGGATCTTTTCAAAGCCAGCCATGATTGACCGGACTTCTTCGTCCGAATATCTGAGATCGAAACCTGCTACTCGCATACTTTGTTTGACAGGTGAGCTCACTGAGAGGCCCCCGTCCTTTTAAGATACCAGTCCATCGTTTTCTGAAGGCCTTCTTCCATTCGCACCTTGGGCTGATAGCCGATCAGGCGCTCAGCTTTAGAAATGTCCGGGCAACGTCTGTCTGCGCCTGAAGGCTTGGTTTTATCAAATTCTATCTGGATATTCTTGCCTGACAACCGAACGATCAGCCGCACCAAATCCTTAATCTTGATCTCTTCGCTCGTTCCGATATTCAGAGCGTCCGCTTCCGGATACTTCTCGACCGCGAGCATCATTCCCGCGACCTCGTCGGAGACGTAAGTGAACGATCGAGTCTGCTCGCCGCTTCCCCACACCGTAATGACGTCTTTGGCCTCGAGCACCTTTCTTATCTGCGAAGGAATCACGGGGGCCGTTTCCGGATTGAAGTCCATCCGCGGACCATAAACGTTATAGGGTCGCACGATTGCGATCTTCATTCCATATTCGTCCTTGTAGCAGCGCGCCTGCACCTCAGCGAGCCGCTTCGACCAGCCATACCCGAACCCACTGGCCTCCGGTTCTCCTTTGAAGCCGTCCTCTTCGGGCGTCGGCACTTCACACTCTTTGGGGTAAACGCCGACAGTACTTACACACAGGAAGCGATCGACGGACGCCAGGCGCGCCGCTTCCATCATGTGCAAATTCATCAGGGCGTTCGAGAAGAACATCTCACCGTGATGCTTCACATTATAGCCGACGCCACGAATTTTCGCTGCGAGATGCATAACGATCTCGGCTCCCCGGCAGACTTTTCCGCAGGCCTGCGGATCGACCAAATCAGCCTCCTGAAATTCAATATCGCGCTCGACAGCCTGCAGATTGTTCCTCGCGCTCTCGCCGGGTGCGAAATCGGCAACTTTCACATTGGCGCCTGCTTCGAGCAGCCGTTCTACGAGATGGGAGCCGACAAATCCGTACCCGCCTGTCACCACCACTTTTTTTTGCGTCCAGAAAGCCATAATACAAATAGTTGTTGAGTATTTTAAGTGGCTGCCATAGCCCTTTCGCGGAGCAATCGTTGTCGATCAATCTTCCCGGTGCCGGTTCTGGGCAGCGTGTCACAAAACTCAATCTCTTCGGGCACCATGTAAGGTGGCAACTTCTCCGCACAATGTCGCTTCAACTCCGTTGCGTTAATCGAATTGCCGTCATCAACGGTAACGATTGCACGGATCGCATTGCCGATCGCCTCGTCCGGAATCGCCAAAGCCACCGCCTCGTTGACAGCCGGATGCGCGACCATCACCGCTTCGATCTCACCAAGCTCGACGCGGTAGCCGCGCGTTTTGATCATGTGATCTTTGCGCCCGATCAACAAAAAATCCCCTTTCTCATCGATTGTTACCCAATCGCCCGTGCAGTACATTTTTTCGTCGCGACCTGACGCGAACGGGTTGCTGATGAAACAAGCGGCGGATTCCGACGGACGCCCGTAGTAGCCCTGCATGACGTTCGAGCCTCGGGCGTAAAGCATCCCTTCCTCCCCCGGCGCAAGGACACGCCTCCCAGCTTCGTTGATCGCGATGACCGCCATGTTGGCGCAGGCCTTGCCGATCGGCATCGGCGTGGTTTGATTTTCGAGGATTTGGCCGACTTCGTACCAAGTGCAGACATTCGTTTCGGTCGGCCCGTAAAGGTTGGCCATGCGCGGATGCGGTAGCACGCGTCGTAGATTGCGCAGGTGCTTGATCGGAAAAACTTCGCCGGCAAAGAGCACCAGCCGCAGCCGGCTGAGATCGCGCTCGTGCAGCTTGCCGCGAGTGAGCATGGTGAGCACCATCGGCACAGAGTACCAGACGGTGATTCCTTGATCCTGGATAAATGAGGAGAGCTGCATGGGGAAAGCTGACAGTCCCTCAGGCACAAGCGAGATTGCGGCACCAGCTTTGATCGCGGCGAAGATGTCGAAAACCGACAGGTCGAAGTTCAGCGGGGCATGGCTGGAAAGGCGGTCGGTACTGGAGATGGCGAAGGTGTCGCATGCCCAGTTGATAAAGGTCAACGCGTTCAAATGAGAGAGCATCACGCCCTTGGGACTGCCTGTGGACCCCGATGTAAAAAGAATGTAGGCGAGATCCTGGTCGATAACGTTGACGGTGGGCGGCGCAGTCGGCTGGCTCGGGAGGGAATTAGCGAAGCTAAACGCCGGCGCAGGCAGCGCCGTATCGGGGGACTTATCGATGAAGAATATGGCTGCCATTGGATAATCATCAACAGCGGCGGCGCTGAGTTTCTCATAAAGCGAAGAACTCGTGATCAGCGCGCGGAAGCTGCACTGCCGCGCGATTTCCGCGAGGCGTAGGCCAGGAGCATTTGGATCGACCGGAACGTAACACGCACCGGTTTTCATGATTCCAAATATGGTGGCGATTGCGGCAGGCGATTTGTGCAAATAAATCCCGATGCGATCGCCGGGAACGACCCCGATTTCGATAAGCGCATGTGCGAGTTGATTGCTGAGTTTTTCCAGCGCCGCATAAGTGAGCGCCTGATCGAGAAGGCGCACCGCTTCCGCGTCGGGCCGACGCGCGGCGCTTTCGGTCAGTAGTTCGTGTAAGACGTAGGCCATTGCTCCTTGCTCCACGAAAAATCCACAGGGCTGCATCTGAGCGGACTTGCGGAACTAGTCAAGTCGTATCTAGCTGTCCGAATTTGGAGCCGCAGGGACGCTACCGATCTGTGCGCTTGCTTGACCACTCCGTCGCTCGCCTGTAGAGGAGAACATCCCGCACGATGGACTTTGCTTGGTCGGACCAACAACGAGAGTTACTGGACGCGGTCGGCCGCTTCGCCAGCCAGCAACTCAACTATAACGTAATCGAAAACGACCGCGACGGCGTTTTCAACCATGACGCTTGGAAAAAGTGCGGTAGCTTCGGTATCCAGGGCTTGCCCGTCCCCACCGAATACGGCGGGCTCGGCATGGATCCACTCACCACGGTAGCGGCCCTCGAGCGGCTCGGCTACGCCTGCAAGGATAACGGCCTGCTCTTCTCCATCAACGCGCACCTCTGGACGGCGGTCACTCCGCTCGTCTATAACGGCTCTGAGGCACAAAAGAAAAAATACCTGCCCGGTCTTTGTAATGGCACGCTCATCGGCGGCAACGCCATGAGCGAACCGAATAGCGGCTCCGACGCATTCAGCCTGACTACCACCGCCATCAAGAAAGGCTCCAAGTACATCCTCAACGGCAGCAAGATCTTCGTCACCAATGGTCCCGTCGCCGACCTGCTCGTCGTGTTTGCCACGACGGACAAAACGCGCGGCCCGGACGGAATCGCCGCGTTCTTAGTCGAAAAAGATTCGCCCGGGATGAACGTCGCGCGCAAGCTCGAGAAGATGGGCGTGCGCACATCGCCAATGGCGGAAGTGTTTTTCGAAAACTGCGAAGTGCCGGAAGAAAACCTCCTCGGCAAAGAAGGCGGGGGCGCTTGGCCACCGCCGTCGGGTCGATGCAAAGATTGTTGGAGACCTGCATCCGTTATGCGAACGAGCGCAAACAAGGCGGCCAGTCGATCGGCAAATACCAGCTAGTGGCGAGCAAGATCGTGGACATGAAAGTGCGGGTCGAGAGCTCCCGGCACATGCTTTACCATTACGGGTGGTTGAGCGGCCACCGTAAGGCCGTGTACCTGGAGGCCGCGATGACCAAGCTGCACATCGCCGATTGCTGGGTGAAATGCTGTGAGGACGCAATCCAGATCCACGGCGGCTACGGCTACATGACCGAGTACGAAGTCGAGCGGGAACTGCGCGACGCGATCGGCAGCAAGCTCTACTCGGGCACGAGCGAGATCCAGCGCAACATCATCGCCGCGATGCTCGGCCTGTGAGGCAGAGTCGGAGTGCAAGGCAAGGAGAAAGTGCAGGTGCAGGGAACGTCATCTCTCCTGGAACTGTGATTTAACCCCGTAGATAGATGAAGATCCTCGTTTCGTTCAAGAGTGTACCCGATCCTAACGACGTCACCATCGCGGGCGCAGCGGTCTCGACCCCTAAGTCGGTAATCAACCCGTTCGATGAAATCGCCATCGAGGAAGCGTTGCGGATTCGCGAACGCGGCGAAGCGACGGAAATCGTGGGCGTCACGATCGGAGCGCCGGCGGTCGACGAACAAATCCGCGCCGCGCTGGCAATGGGTGTCGATCGCGCCATTCGCATCGACGATTCCCGCGCCCTCGATCCCTACGCGGTGGCGCGTATTCTCGGTGCGGTGGTCGAGAAAGAGGCGCCAAATGTGGTGATCATGGGCAAGCAAGCTGTGGACGACGACTCAAACCAGGTCGGTCAGATGCTGGCTGGTTTGTTAGGCCAGCCGCAGGCGACGTTCGTCTCGAAGATTGAGTTTCTGGACAACAAGACGCGCGCCCGTTGCACGCGTGAGACCGACGCCGGCCTTGAGGTGGTCGAGGTCAACCTGCCGGCCATTATTACCACTGATCTTCGCCTCAACGAACCGCGCTACGTCTCGCTGCCCGGTTTACTGAGGGCGCGCCGCAAACCCATTGAAGTTCTAACTTGCGATCAACTGGGAGTAGCTGTGCGCCCGCTTACAACTGTGCTCTCGATTGCGCGTCCGCCCAAGCGCGCTGCTGGCACGCGCGTTGAGTCGGTCGAAGAGTTAATCACGAAACTAAAGCAGGAGGCGAAGGTGCTTTAGCATGGCCGAGTCGCTTATACTAATCGAACACGATCGCCAACAGGTGAAGCGTCCTTCGTTGCACGCGATTGCGCTGGCGCGACAACTCGGTGGTGAGTACGCGCTGCTCGTGCTCGGCCACAGCCTGGACGGGATCGCCGCATCTCTTGTTCCCTACGGCGCGTCTGCAGTGGTTGTCGCCGACGACCCGGCATTGGCGGAACCGTTAGCCGACCGTTATGCGACAGTGATCGCGGAAGCAGCGCGAAAGGGCGGCGCAAAGACCATCTTGGGAACTTCCTCGACGTTTAGCAAAGACGTTTTGCCGCGCGCTGCTGCGCTGCTTGATGCGCCGATGGTTACCGACGTGGTCGCGATCGAAGAAATGGACGGCTCGATTTCCTACCGACGTCCCATCAACGCCGGCAGCATGTTCGCCATGGTCAAGGTGGAAGGTGACCGCCGCGTGCTCACAGTCCGCGCCACGGCCTTCGAAGCCCCTGCGGCGGACGTAGCGCCCTGTCCGATCAAACGCTTCGACTTTGACGCCGCGTCGCTTCCCAACGGCATACAATTTATCTCCCGCGAAGAACGCAAGTCCGATCGACCGGACCTAACCGAAGCCCGCGTCGTGGTATCGGGCGGCAGGCCGCTGAAGGACGAGGAAACATTCGAGCGCCTGGTCGGCGGATTAGCGGACGCCTTGGGCGGCGCAATCGGCGCCACCCGCGCCGCAGTCGATGCAGGGATGGCGCCTAACGATTATCAAATCGGACAGACCGGCAAGATCGTCGCGCCCGAGTTGTACATCGCGCTTGGAATCTCCGGCGCGATTCAGCACCTGGCCGGCATCAAGGATTCGCGGATCATCGTCGCGATTAACAAAGACCCCGACGCGCCGATCTTTCAGATGGCAACTTACGGCTTGGTGGGCGACCTGTATCAAATCGTCCCACAACTCATCGAATCCATTCGCCGAGCCTAGAGTGACTAACTAGGTTCGCGAGACGTTGATTTTCATGATAAGGATTGGAAGATGTTGTCGATGGGGGATCTTCAACTGAACCTTCTCCCACTAGAGAGTATACGTTTCGCGTGAGGCGCTCATATCGTGCAATTTTACGAGCTGCTTCGTGCCGCTGCACTGAGGTGGATCGAGCCGCTCCGCGCTCGATGCCACCACACGGCGCAGCCGCATTCTCGCGGTGCAACCGGCGACGGAGAAAAAGCCACGTTGCTCCCAGTCTTCTGAAATCTTAGACTTGGTGGCTTCGCCGACTAGATTGACATCGCGCGCGGAGCGACGCGATCCACCTGCACCACGACGCCATGAACATGAATAACGCCACGCGCGAGGTATTCGGCAACATCGCGCCATGGATGCGCGTGATGTTTTTCATCATGATCGCGGCGAGTATCGCCGTGCTCGTGTGGCAAGTCGTCGCTCACTTACGACAATGGCGCAAAGGTCAGCGGGGCGGATTTGAGCGTGACTGGCGAGTCTGGCTTCAGCGCCTCACAGTTTACGCGCTGGCTCAGAAACGCGTGCACAAAAAGTCGCTCGGCGCTTTCCTCCACCTGCTGCTGTTTAGTGGCTTCGTCGTGCTGACGATTGGCACCACTTTATTGGCGATCGCCTACGATGGGCCGTACGACTTTCACCACGGCTGGTACTACCTTTTTTACGAACTGACGATGGACGTATTCGGCGTGGCATTTGTCATCGGTTGCTTGCTGGCTATCTATCGCCGCGCGTTCCAACGTAAGCCGAGCCTTGGTCATAGCCGAAGCGACTGGTGGCTCTTGGGACTGCTTCTCTCGTTAGGCATCACCGGTTTCGCGGTGGAAGCATTGCGGATGCATTACACCCAGGTGCAACCATGGTTGGCGCACTGGTCGATCGTCGGCTGGTTGATCGATGTGACCTTGTTGCGCGGTATCGACGTGGGCAACGCCCAAACGATGCACCTGGCGGCTTGGTGGCTGCACGCGATTCTGGTGGCGGCGCTCTTCGCCACGATTCCGGTGAATCGGTTCCTCCACGTCATCACCGGGCCAATGAATATTGCCGCCCGTCCCGAGCGGCCCATGGGCACGCTCGTGCCGTTGAAGATGGAAGAAGTCGAGCAGACCGGTCGCACGGGAGTCCACGAACTTGCGGATTTCAACCGTCAACAACTGCTCAGCCTTGATTCCTGCATGGAGTGCGGTCGCTGCGAAGATGCGTGTCCGGCGACCGCGACGGGCAAACCGCTTTCACCCAAAGCCGTCGTAATCGACTTGCGCGGTTTGATGTCACGTGGCGGCGGCGATGTGCACGGGACAATCCGTGATGAAACGCTCTGGGCCTGCACGATGTGCCAGGCCTGCGTTCAGGAGTGTCCGGTCTTGATCGGCCACGTCGATTTGATCAGCGACATGCGGCGCGATCTGGTCGGAGAAGGGAAACTCTCCGGGCCACCAGCGAAAGCGTTGCAACAGATCGGTAGCCAATCGAATC
>QHOW01000154.1 GCA_003219435.1 Verrucomicrobiota bacterium
AAACTAGCGTGCGTGAGCGATGCGTTATCAGCCAGAGCCCACGCCAATGCCAACGAAGGCCGACCATTACGATCCAATCGCCGCCGCGCTCAAAGAAGATATTGGCCAGGGCGATATCACCACTGACTTTTTTGTGCCGGCAACTTTGCACGCGACAGGACGCATTATTACGCATGAAAGAGCTGTTGTCGCTGGCACTGGAACCGTGGCGGAGGTTTTCCGGCAGGTCGATCCATCAATCGACACCGAGATTCTTCACAGCGATAGCGACGAAGTTGTTGCCGGGGATGTGATCATCGAGGTCCGCGGCCTGGCGCGTTCGATCCTCAAGGCGGAACGTGTGGCATTGAATTTTTTGCAGCGCCTCTGTGGTATCGCGACGCTGACACGCCAATTTGTTGACGCCGTTAAAGATCACCCGGCCAAAATTTTGGATACACGAAAAACCACTCCCGGTCTGCGGAGCTTGGAAAAAGCAGCCGTGGTTGCCGGTGGCGGGGAGAATCACCGTTTTGGTTTATACGATATGGTGCTCGTGAAAGATAACCATTTGGCGACCTTTAATGGACTCTCCGGTTTTGCGGATCGAATCAAGCAGCTTCGTCAGGAGCGACAAAATATCCGTATCGAAGTGGAAGCCGATGATCTGGAAAAAGTTCGCGCCTTCGTCGAAATTCAGGGAATAGACGTAATCCTGCTCGACAACATGACCCAGGCTCAAATTCGGGAGGCCGTCGCGCTCAAAACTGACAATATCAAATTCGAAGCAAGCGGCGGCATCACTTTCAAAAACGTCAACCGCATCGCGGCCACCGGCGTGGATTATATTTCCGTGGGTAGTCTCACGCACGCCGCACGCGCGATCGATATTGGCTTGGAGATGACGCATGTCCCCCGCTGAAATGTTAGAGCAGTTGGCCGCTGATGAGATGCGAGCCACTCTCTACAGCGCCATCATTGGCCGCGAAATTATTGTCCTGGATCAAACCGGCTCGACCAACGATGCCATCCTGCAAATCGCGACGCCAGATTCAGAGGAGGGCCTGGTTCTCTTTGCCGAACACCAGATGGCCGGCCGCGGACAACGAGGTAATCGTTGGGAATCGGCGGCGGCAAAGGGGCTTTGGTTCTCAATCCTGTTGCGACCCGGGATCGAGATAAACCGTTCCCCTCTGCTCACCAGCTGGGCGGCCGAAACTATTTCGGGGACGATCGAAAACGAATTCTCTCTCAAAACAACCATCAAGTTGCCCAATGATGTCCAGATTGACGGTCGAAAGGTTGCCGGGGTTCTGGTAGAGATGCGCGCGCACAAAAAAGCGCCGCATTCGGCTATCGTCGGAATGGGAATCAATGTGAATCAGGCATTGGAAGATTTTCCCAAAGAGCTGCAGTCCCGGGCAATTTCGCTTGCGATCGCGTTAGGCCGACAAGTTGATCGTCAGAACTTTGCCATCGCCCTTTTGCGTAATCTGGATAGCAGCTACAGAGAGCGTTTTCGCTGACGCGGGTCAATTGTTAAAAGGGTTACGAAGGTTACATTGTTACAAAAGACCAACCGAGAAGGACCGATGTAACGCTTGTAACGATGTAACGTTTTTTAACTTTTTATCTGCTCTGCCCACCATTCCCGATACACTTGCTGTGAGATTTCCGACGGCTTGATCTCGCTGCGCCCACCCCAGAACACGTTCGTATAAGAGACCGGGATACCGCACGCCTGCAGATGTTGATCTATCGCCGCTTTGTGTTCGAGCAGCAGTTGTTTGTCCGTTCCGTGCGCAACGGCCATGATGTTGACATTCTTGAATTCCGGTCCGGCCTCGCGCCAGTAGCAATGCGTCAGAATATGATGGCGCCCGACTTCGCCGCCAGCTTCGATTTCGCGACCCGGCGGCACGGCCCAGTGAAAAAGGGCGTTGAATCGCGTGACGCGCACTCCGGCGGTCGACGGTTTGACATGTTCGAGGAAAGTTGAAAAGCGGCCAATGATCTTGCGTGCGTTCAACTGCTCGGCCACGCGATAGAATTCATCAAGCGAAACACCGGCTTCTTTCGCGCGGGCAGACCAGGGCGTTCGCTGAATTTCTTCCGGAGCTAATTCGCGCTTGAGCGCGAGCAAGACTTTCCATTCATGCTCGCTTAGATCGACAACGTGCACTGGAAGCATTTTCGCGGGCGCTTCTGACCTGCTCCCAGGTTCAATCGTTTTTCGCCGAACGTGACCAACGCCGAGGGTGAAAATTCCTTTCGCCGGCATCACTCGAAAACGCTCCGCGCCGACTCTTTCCGCGAGCAATTCGCAGTGCTGCTGCAAAGAAAATCCGTGCGGCACTTTCACGGTTGTCCAGAGTTTATAATCCGATCCTGACGTTAGCGTGTCGGTCGAGCGCACGACCACGTGCCCGGAAAAAGGATCGCGCTGAAACATCCAATCGAACGCGTTTTCGATCTTATCGTCAGGGACCTTCCACGCCACGAGCGCGCCATCAGCCAGATTGGTTGCGAGCAAGGTCTGCCGGACACGCCGGATCGTTCCCGCGCGCAACATTGCCGCGATGCGCGCCATGACAATATCGACATTCACACTTGAGCGTCGCGCGATTTCCTCGAACGGCTCGCGTATGAAGCCTTCGATCTTATCCTCCGAAATCGCGAGGATTTTCTCGTTGATCGGATCGTTATGTTCTACCGGCAACATCCCGCTGCTAATTAGCGCGTCACCGAGTAAATTGTCCAATACCATGGTTCGATATCCGGATGACCTGTCCTTGCTCGAAGCGCGCAATTTGTTTTTTCGTGACGCGAAGCTCGGCCCGGATGGCGGTTACCGCGATCGCTGGGTGCGCGTTGAGACCAAGCCAGTCCCTTTTTATTTTCCGAATTGGCCAGCGCGCGTGGCAGCAGCGCGCTTACACGATTTGCATCACATCGCGGCCGAGTATGAAACAGATTGGCCCGGGGAAGCGGAAATTGCCGCGTGGGAAATGGCCAGCGGATGTGCGCGGTATCATGCGGCGTGGGTCCTAAACTTTGGCGGATTCGGCGCCGGGCTGGTCGTTGCGCCGAAGAGACTTTTCCGCGCGTTCCTGCGCGGACGCCGCGCAAAGACAAATTTATATAAGAGTGGTTTCGATGAATCGCGGCTTAATGATATCACGGTCGGAATGTTGCGCGATCAACTCGGGTTGCGCGCGGCGTTTCCATCCGCGAGTGCCACCGACGTTGGGCTGTTCTTTCTTTGTTGCATCCCGTCCGTGCTTGCCTGGCTGCCGCTTCCGTTTCTTACTGTCATCCTCTTCTGGCTGATCATGCCCGCGAAATTTTAGATTACGTAAATTCAGGCCGCGCAGGAAAAAATGGCCGCAAAGTGACAGCCCGAGCCGGCGAGGACGAACAGGTGCCAGACAAAATGAGCGTAGCGCAAACGCTCATTCACGAAAAATAACACGCCCATGGTGTAGGCGATGCCGCCCGCTACAAGCCAAACCAGTGCAGGAAACGGCATCGCCAATGTCATCGGGCGAGCCGCAATAAGCGCCAGCCAACCAGTGCCGAGATAAAGAGTCATCGAAAGTTTCGGATGGCGCGAGGGCCCGCGCGTCGTCTTTAAGAAAACGCCAAAAATCGCCAGCGCCCAAACAACCGCGAGTATGGTGGATCCCCCGAAGCCGCGAAGCGGGCCGAGCGTAAACGGCGTGTAAGTCCCGGCGATCAGCAAAAAGATCGCTGAGTGGTCCAACGTCCGCAAAACCGATTTCCCGCGCGTTTGCGGCCACGCGTGGTACAGCGTTGAACCGAGATACAACATCGAGAGCGTGACCACAAAAATCATCGTGCCGAGAAAAAAGCCGGGGCTACTACGACGAGCTTCCAGGAGAAGAATCGGCGCGCCGATTAACGCTGCGCACAAGCCGATACCGTGACTGATACTGTTCGCCAGTTCTTCGCCAGCGGATTGCATCCGTTTCGGTAAAACACGCAGCTCATCGCTCATATTCACGGCAGGTGTGGCTCGGGCACGTTGAACCATTGCTCCAGATGTTGTTTTCGTTCTTCCACCATTTGTCGCAATCGTTGCTGCTGATCCGGCCGAAGGATCGGATTCATTCGATCTTGCGCACGATCGAGAATCCCATCTTTCTCGCGCAGATCCAACGCATACAAGTTGCGCAACTCATTGTCCGCTTGCTGCGCCATCGGCCTCAGCTTCAGGTCCTGCTCTGGCGTGAGACGCAAGCGTGTGCGCCAGCAATCCACCGCAAAGGGCGCTCCCGGTGGCAGCTCGCTCCGTCGCGGCATCTCGTATTTCATCGCGCGGATCGTGAGAAATCCGCCGGTCACCCCGCCCGCAACAAAGATTGCAATCAGCGTCAAAACGACTTTCCATCGATCTACCGCGTTCATGGTTACAAAAAACAAAGAGGCAGCACTAAAAGCCAGCTTTTTCGATGCGGTTGGAACGCTCTTTTTTCTTACCAAGACGGTGGGGGATCATTATGCGCTGGTCGGACGTGAAGTTGGCTTGACGCTTGATGCACAGCAGCTCGATCGCGCGTTTTACAACGCTTGGAACCAGATGCCACGGCGTACCGCCATCGACGGGCCGCGCCCGAACGATGACAAAGGCTGGTGGCGCGAACTGGTTAATCTGGTGCTCGATCAAGTTGCGCCTTCATTGAGCGAATTTGATCGCGATAATTTCTTTGAAATCGCCTACGAACATTTCGCCGAGCCCGGTGTCTGGGAACTGTATCCGGAGGTTGTTGACGTCTTGGAGAAACTGCAGCCGCGTTTTCAGCTCGCCGTCATCTCAAATTTCGATGGACGCTTGCGGTTCATCCTTGGACACTTCGGCATCTCCAAATATTTTGCGCACGTTTTCATTTCGAGTGAACTGGGAGCGGACAAACCCGATACGGAGATTTTCCGGCGCGCGCTCAAGCTTATCGATCTTAAACCAAATCAAGTGCTGCACGTCGGTGACGATTCGGAGCGCGACTGGAAAGCAGCCGCGGAGGCCGGGTTGTCTGTGTTTAAGCTGGATCGACAAAGAAATTCCCTGCGCGATTTGCTCAAAATCCTCTAGCAGGCCCACAGGAAAAGTTCGTCATCCTTTGTTACGCCTTGCGAATTAGTTCGCAAAACGAGAGAGTATAAGTCATGACAAACTAGGATTGACAACCCAAAACAGCGAGTCCAGGTTACTTTGAAACGGGGCCGATAGAGCAATCCCCCTTGACGATGAACCGAAAAAGACGCTTAATTGAATGAAGAGAGTACAACATGAATGCAATAAACGGCGGCTGGATGAATGAACGATGGTTGAGCGGGATAATCCGTAAAATAGCGAGAGGTCGGTGGCGAGTGGTGTCCGCCTGCATCGTTACGGACGGCGACATCCAGCAAGACCTGCTTCTGGACGCGTATCGGGATCCATCGTTTGCGCAGAGGCTTAACGCCTTGCCAACCGAATCCGACGCGACAATGTTCGCCTGTCGATTCTTGAATCGCGCATGGCAGAGACGCAAACGGATGTATTTTTCAAAATGGCGCCGCCTACAATAATTCGCAATCTAAACCGATGAGACAGCAACTTGTTTCGCACAGCATCTACCAGCCGGCTTCATCGTTTGCCGTGGCAGATCGCGCGGTTGCGAGCTACCAGGCTGCTTCTAGACAGCGCTGCGCCATCGATGCTACTGACGTGCCTGATTTGCAACTTCTCGCACACGAGATGCGGGACGAGGTGGACGACTCCCTGGCACATCTTCGTGATAAAGAGAAGGACATTCTTCAGCGATACTGCGGCATGTCGCTACGGTATTACTAAGCAGCGAGTATGCGAAATTAATAAGTTGTCACGGAACAAAGTCCGTGCTACTATAATCGCAAAAGAAGATAAACATGAAACATGACACAATAAAAACCAACGGTTTTTCCGTTCAAGAAATCGACGTGGACGCGATCAAGTTCTTTGTCCGGCGCAGTCGATCAACACGAGCTTATTCCCGGCTGAAAGACAGCATTCGAGAACTTGGATTGAAGCAGCCTATCCACGTGAAAGATATTGCGGACTGGACACGCTCCGACCGCAAACGACCGGATCGCGGGTATTACACATACGAACTAATTTGTGGCCAAGGGCGGCTGCAGGCCTTCCGTGATCTCGGTTTGCCCCGAATTCCTGCGATCATCATTGACGTTCCCGAACATGAAATCGTCGGGCGCTTTTTAGCCGAGAACGTTATGCGAAAAAAACTCAGCTGGTACGAAAAGGCCCATCTCGTAAAGCGCGATGTCGACGCCGGAATGAGCATCGATGATATCAAAGAGAAATACTTCGTCACCGTCGGCCAAGTTTACAAGTATTTACGCATTCTGAAGCAGGCCTCAGACAAACTGCTGAGCGAATCGCAGATCGACCAGCTATCCATGAATCAGGCGGAGGAGCTAACGTCGGTCGATGCTAAAACGCAGGAAATCGTTGTCGATGTGTTGAAGGAGGAGCAGCTCGACAAGAGCCAAATCAGACCCTTGGTAAACAAGGCCAAACAACTCAGCAAAGCCGGCAACCTGTCCAAAGCGGCGCTAAAGGCGTCTCTACGCGACCTGCAGACCGCTTTGCGAGAAACTCACAATACATTGAAGTTGAAACGGCTGCACTGGACACTCGGACCATACAAATTGAGACGCTTGCTTCAAGACAGTCCAGAACTTCGGAACACGCTCGATTCGGAAGGTGTCGATTACTCCGATTTCCTTCGAGCAGCATCAACAGGAGGAGCATAAATGAAAAACGTGCAAGACGCTAAGCAGGTGCAAATCTCGGCAATTCAGGTACCTGATAAATACCGGCGACGGGGTAATGTCGTCGAAGACGATAAGCTCCGGCAATCGATCGAGCGAACTGGTATCCAACAACCACTAGTACTTTCGTACATCGGCGATGGAAAATATGTCCTGATCGACGGCTATCGTCGCCTTGAAGTCGCCAAGTACCTAAGGCTGAAGGACGTGCCATGCGTGATAGATACAGTACCTAGAGGCGTCGCCCCGGAAGATTATCGTGATAGGATGCGATTCATTTTGGACGAACACCGACAAGATCTCTTCCCAACTCAGCGAGCGACCTTAATAAAAACGCTCAAAAAAAACTTCGACATGAATAATAGACAGGTCGGCGAGTACCTCGGGGTAGACGCCGTGACGATCGGCAACTGGCTGATGGTTGATTCCTACATTCCTGAAGTTGCGAGAGCGGTGGATGGCGGCGTCCTAACCCAGCACGCTGCTCGTATATTCGACGGAATGACAGAGAGGGGCCAGCGTAAACTCTGGCAGCTGCACCACAATGAGCTAGCGGAAACGTCCGCGAAAAAGATTCATCGAACGCTGCGAGAGAAATACCACCCCAAAGACTACCCCGAGTTGTATCAACAACCGGAGAAGGTAATTAACCAGCTCGAACGCAAACAGGGGAAACGACGATCCGCCAAGCGTCGACCTATAATCACCAAGGCGAAAAAGGAAACCCTCTCGAACGACATCGAACTGAAGGACGCCGAGTTGCGAGATGCGAAAAAGGACTTGAATCAGTACAAATTGGAGATAACTCTCGCCGCTCGCATCATTCGCGCAATCATGCAGAACGACAAATTGCGTTCGTTGATTCCGCCCGTAGAGCTCGAAGAGTTTCGTCGTTTTGCCGAGATTTACTGATTCCTTCGTTCGACGGTCGCGCACGAATTCATGCCAGCGTTCGACAGATAAAGGCGTTGGTCCACCACTTGAAAAATCAAATCTAGAAGCTGGGTCGGCCGGGACTCGAACCCGGAACCAACCCCGAAGGCTTTCGGGGCTGCTCTATTACCTCGCGGACTGCAAAATTGGAATTGCGAGCCGCGGATTCTTTTTTCGCTTCAGAGTCAGTTCGAGGCTACGCGCTTCGGTCATTGACGAGAGTTCCTTCGCAACAACAAGTTCGATCCCAGCGCCGAACCGATGCGTCGTCGTGTGATTACTGCCTCGCCGATGCTCTGCAATCCGACGCTCGAGATTTTCGCTCGCACCGATGTAATAGCGTCGCGTGCCCCGCAAGATGTAAACCCAAGCCATAGTTTCAATGGGTCGGCCGGGACTCGAACCCGGAACCAACGCCTTAAAAGGGCGCTGCTCTACCGATTGAGCTACCGACCCGTAGGGAGCTTCACTTTCTAATGCCCCTGAGATTTTTCAATGTACAATCCGGCGCTGGCAGACATGATCTCTCACAAACATAAATGCATTTTCGTTGAGGTGCCTAAGAGTGGTTCGACGAGCGTCAGGGCGATTCTCGGCAAGGCATGGAAGCCGCATCTGAATTTATGGCAGATCAAGAAGCAGATGGAAACATATTGGACGCGCTACGGTGGAAGAAAAAACCGGGTTCTGGCCTCTCTGTATCTGTTGCTTCCCGAGGAGCGGCGGCGAGAAATCGGGCGCAAACAATTCGAGACTTACTTTAAATTCGGATTTGTCCGCAACCCGTGGGACCGTGTCGTCTCGCTCTATGAGCGCACGGAAGCGCTACAGCTCAGAAACAAGATGACCTTCGAAGAATTTGTCGATTGGATCCAATATAGCAGCAGCACGTGCGTTCATTCCTCTCCGCACCGTTATCAATTGGATTGGTTTGTGGATCCGAATGGAAATGTGCTCGCCGACTTCATCGGAAAGTTCGAACGGCTCGACGAGGACTGGGCTTTCGTGGCACGGAAG
>QHOW01000316.1:0-1160 GCA_003219435.1 Verrucomicrobiota bacterium
GGCTGATGCTTTTCTTTGCATGCTCCTCGCCCCGAGCAGCTGCTAAGAGGAGCCACTTATAAGCTTCCACATAATCCTTTGGTACGCCTTGGCCATTGCGGTAGCAGAGGCCGACCATGGTCTGAGCGGGGACGTAGCTCCCCTGCTCGGCGGCTTTGCGAAACCACTTAATAGCTTCGACATAATCTTTCGCGACGCCGTAGCCATTGTAGTAACAGGCGCCCAGATCAGACTGAGCCTCTGCATCATTGTGCTCGGCAGCTTTGCGCAGCCATTTTACCGCCTCTGCGAAGTCTTTTGCCACCCCATCACCCTTATAATAGCAGATACCAAGTTGGTATTCGGACTCACGGTCGCCCCTTTCTGCTTTGGCTCTTATGTCCTCAAGTCGCACAGATGCCGACGGCGAAAAATCGCTACGCGGCGTTGATGCGGCTGGGGAAAAGAAACTTGGGGTGAAAGGAGTTGAGGCCGGCGTGGCAGTCGAGGCCGGAACCGAACGATTAACCGATGGAGAAGTGCTGTTTGATAGCGTACGAACTGAGTTTGCGAGGCCGAGTGTCATTGTCCAAATAAAGCCTTCCGGTTGCGGCTCAGTATACCTCAGAACCGCGATATGTTCGTGATCAGCGAACTCCAGCGCGGAGCCTGCTTTAAACGGCGCAGCTTCGATTTCCACCCATCGTGCTTTCGGCACGTTTGTGCTTAGGACTCCTCGAACAATATCATTCGGTGGTTCGCCGCTGGCGGCTAGCGGGTGGTCTGAAAAATAGGTCTCAGAAACGGACACATTATTGTAAACGATCACATCCACCCTGAATTTCTCTGAATCGAATCTGTACCTCTTTCCGGCAGCATCAGACTCAATTGTATAACTCCTCCCAAAACGTTTTATGACCTGCGGCAGGGTCTCGCCAAGTTTCGCATCGGCGGACGCCGCAAAGCACAAGCACACAAAAGCGATGGACGTTCTCAACATCGCATTCTGCGGTTTATCAAATCGCCGTTTCACTGGCAAGCGGGGGCATGTCGCGGATGCATCGAACTTGGCATCCGAGTTACCGTCGGATTAAAGGTTTTTGGACCAACTCTCCTCCTGACAGGACGAACCGCTTCTTGTTTATCTGGACTTCGTCGCCCTCGGACGTGATCAAATCCCG
>QHOW01000316.1:1292-3451 GCA_003219435.1 Verrucomicrobiota bacterium
CAACGTGGCCGTCATCGCCTAAGAAAAAATACATTTCATTCCACTCGACCACTTGATGAGTCCCTGAATTTGCGGGGCCGTCATCGAACCAACCGAGCGTCAAGACCTCCTTCGCTTCTTCCTGAAGAACATCGTTGTACCACGTAATAAAAAGGCTTTCGCGCGCCTTTTCTGAGTTGAGCACCGCCTGGAAATCAATTGGCATAATCGTTCACTACTTTAGTAATGATGCAGAAAACCGGTGTGCGATACGATTTGATAACCGCCCCTTCATGATTGTGTTCAAAACTCGTGTGGAATCAGATTAGGACGATGCAGCGAGGATACCGTACCACGCCTGCTGGATAGCAACTGAATTCAGGACATTCGGGTTTGCCTGGAGATACAAATAAGCGCAGCCATACAGGTCTACGGCGTGCCTCCATATGTTGCGCCAGTGTTCGAAAGTGTCATGCGAGACGATTTCCTGATCGAGGAATTCGTCCACTGCCACCATAATTAACCACTTCTGTGAATCCGTAAGCGGACGCCGAAGCAGCACTGATAATTGCGTGTCGTTCACGCCTGCGACATACCTTTGCAGAGACCAGATGAATTCATCGTATCGCTCTGTGCGTTTTGCCGCGTGAGCCGCAATGCAATCTAAGGCGCTCGTCCACCAATTAATGTCGGCATGGTGGGCGTGCACTGTGCCGAATTCAATTAACGACCGCAGCCGACGATCCGGTTCGAATTTGTTTAAGCTCATATCTGTCACCGAGAAGCGTTTTCAATATGATCAGGCGGGCCGGTTTTAGGCCACCGGGCCACGACAGCTTTACGCAGAGCCTCATAAGCTTTCCATGCTGGGGTTTCCTTGACCGTCGGATCGACGATCGTGACGAGTAGCGGAATCTGAACATCTGAGTCGTGTATTAGCTTTTCGAAAAAACTTTGGGGATTCAGCTCAGGCATGTGCCGCTCAGAAAAGTCGATGATCTCCTTCACGAAAAGGTCCATCCCGCTCCGTATTAGTCCGTGTAGCTGCTCACTAGACACAACGCCGCGGTCAACCGGGACATCGAGGATTTGGCGAGGATTCTTCTGGAACTGCCCGAGCCCATGACAAAATTTCGGATAACGGGTGAGCCTTTCAAATTTTGTATACAAGGGCCGAAAGTGGGCGTGCATTCCCTGATCTGCTAACACTGTAAAATACAGACAAATCAGAAACCGCACTCGCTTTTCAGGTGGAATGGCGTTGAGTCCACTGCAATCAGAGTGCCAATTGTGACCAAAGTAAGGCAGATCCGCCATTGGCATAAACCGCCGGAGGTCACTGAGAAACTCATTGTGGTAGCGGTTGAAAAATAATATAAACGAGGGTTACTGATGACATAATCGTATTGGCTTTTGGTGATCTCGATAGTTATATCGCCTACCCGATAGTAATATTTTCCGCTATCCTCGACGGCTTCTGCTACATATTCTAGCTTGTTAGCTAGTGTCTCTATATTTAGTTTGGTTACTCTCATGCTAATCTCCTGTAAGCTCGGCCCATCGAGGCAAGGGGTCCCGAATACTGATCGACGGACGTAGAAAAAATTCCAGCATGCATGCTCATCTCTGACATTTCTGTCATCGCTTTCTAATAGACGGCGATTTGTGGCCGTCCAAAGTGCGCTTGTTTAGAATCATGTTTGTGTCCATCGTCGTGAGAAGCGTTTTTCATGTGATCTGTCCGCCGGAAAAAGCCATCCCAGCCAAAGAGCAGCGTCAGCGATTTCGACAACAAACTCCCAGAGTTGGGCACGGTATTGAGAAAACTCGAATCCACGGCGCTGCTTCGCCCATTTTATAAGGGCGGCGGTTGCATCCAGCGAGTCAACATGGGCAGGGTCTGGGCCCAAGAGCTGGTGGTAAAAGGTTCGAGTTCGATCAAGTGCTTCTTCGCCTGCTTCGCGAAACAATTCATCGCAAACTTCACGTTCGGCGTCCAACATATTTGTCGCCCACTGGCGCGCGTCACGTGCCCATTGCGCAAGCGTAAGGTCGCTTCCGAAGTAGTCTTCTTCGCTCTCAAATCCCTCCTTAATGCATCGCGCATTCAGAAACCGTAACACCTGCTTTTGTTCAACACTGTCCTCGCGATATTTGAGTCGAGCGATGCGCAGAATCGG
>QHOW01000141.1 GCA_003219435.1 Verrucomicrobiota bacterium
TGGATTGCGGTTCGTCGATCCGCATGACTTCACGGCGCGTGGACGGATCAATCACATCGGGATCAGTTGCCGAGACCTGCCATTCAGCTATGACGGCCTGGTGATCGAACGGACTAGGATCGGGTACGGTGAAATCAGCCGGGCCGTCGACGGGCTCGCTCGTGTAGGTATAGATCTTGTGGAACCCCGGAGCGGAAGCATTGTTAAAGTCAGGGTGAAAGGCAAATCCCAACAGACCGCGTTCATCGTACTCCGGGAACAAAGGGACCAGACGGTCGGCGACATCAAGGAAAGGAGTCGGCAGAATGGTGCCGTTCTGAAAGATAAGAATCTGTCCAGTTTGCTGCACGATGAAGAGACGACCGGTGCCGTCCGCGGGTGAAGTGAGTTCGAGCGGAGCCGTTAACCCACTCGCCACCGTTTCGAGCCCTACTTGGATGGACCCTTGCCTGATAAGCGGCACTGGCGGGGTGGGTTCCGGACCCGCGACGTTATTCGCGCCGACTGCCCAAGATGAAGTTGCCGTAAAAAGCAAAGTCCCGGCCGCGCAGATGCACGCGAAACGCTTCAATGCTCTGCCGAACATGGATTCTGTTGCTGTAGGTTTGCTGTTTGATTGCATGTGATTCATTTTCATAATTTTCTCCGGTTGAGGGGTTAATGGTTGAACCGTGCGAGGTTGTCGAACAAGGCTTTGGCCTTTGCGGCATCTTCGCACGGATGATTTGTAACGGCTCTGTTGCTTTGTAGCGTGAAGCCGCACCGTGAATTGTGCGGCAAAAGTATGGGCAACATGGTGAACTACTCCTTTCGGAAAAAACGTTCGCCCGGGCCATCTACTGTCAACCAGGGAATAGTAACAGTTTTGTTACTTTTCGTCTGAGCGCAGTCGAACGATCAACATCAACGACAAAGTGATTGCGCGGCGAAACCGCCGCGTTCGAAGAATGCGCAATGATTCTCTGGGGACCACAGGCCGCTGGCCTGTAGTTGCCGGCAACATTTTTGCGCATGTTAGTTGGAGTTCACGCCTGGAGTTCCCGGGTCTCGACAAGCTGCCGAGACCTACAGGTTCGTCACGGCGAATCCGTCCTGTGACGGACTGGCAGCCTCTGCTCCCCCAGAAAATGAGGATTCGCCGCCCAGAGGTGGTGGCAACAGAAGTCTTGTCGTGGCCACCGGTTTTTGATATTCTTGCCCTGTGAAAGCGACTCCTGGCACGCTCCAGGAAGGCGGGGCAAGTTTTGCCACGACGCACTGGAGCCTCGTCGCGCAGTCCGCTCACACAGGCGTACCCGAGGCCGCAAACGCGCTCGCGCAGTTGTGCGGAATGTATTGGCCGCCAATTTACAGCTTTATTCGTCGGCGCGGTTACGCTCCTTCTGATGCGCAGGACCTGACCCAAAGTTTCTTCGCTTATTTTTTGCAGACGAAAGCCTATGCCCGCATCGACCCGCTTCACGGTAAGTTCCGATCTTTTTTGCTCGCGTCTGTTAAAAATTTCCTGGCAGACAAATGGGATCACGATCGCGCTGTCCGGCGCGGCGGCGGCTATCAATTTTTTTCGCTTGGTCAAGAAACAGCGGAAGCAGTCTACGATGCCCCAACCGCATCCGATTCGACGGCGGAACGTTTATTCGAATTGCGCTGGGCGAAAACGCTCACTGCCGGTGCACTCAATTCCCTGCGTGAGGAACTACAGGCCGAAGGCAAACTGCAACTTTTCGAACAGCTAAAGAGCTTTCTTTTCCGTTATCGAGAAATTTTGCTCGACAAGAATCGGCGCGATTGGTCGAATCTTCGTTGTCGAACAAACGGTTGGCCGGATCGATGCTAACCAGGCACCTTTCTCCGATAAAGCGTTGGATCAACAACGGTCGCCATGTTTTCGGAGCTCGGTAATCGGTCCTTTCCGAGAAAATCGATCAGTCGTGAAATTTGCGGCAGCGGCTCCCGAACGAGCTTGGGATAATCAATCTCGATGAACTCCATGTGCGGCGTTGATTTAAGCCAACTCAAAATCTCGTCGCGATGTCCGCGCAACCCGCGCTTCAATTGTGCCGAATCGAGCTCGGCGGCTTTGGTCGCCCGCCGCTTAACCATGGCACTCTGCGAGACAACTACTTCTTCGATCGGACGCGTCATAAAAATGACTTTATAACTGTGCTTGAGCGGCATTCTCGGGAGCAGCATCGAGGTGCACTTGATCGCACACCCATTGAGTTCTTCTTGATCGAGAAGCTCGGGCTTCTTTCCGATTTGTTTGATCGGTTCCCACTCGTAATAACCTTTGGGGTTGTCCACGTCCGCGATGCGCTCGCCATCGGTCAAAGGCTTTACGCCTCCCGCCTCGAGCATCTGCATCATGAGCGATGTGCCGGAACGCGGCAGTCCCGAGACAAGGACAAGGGTCTTACCAGATTTTTCTTCTTCAGGTTTTGGATCGGGACGTTCCTCCAACAAAATCTTGAGTCGTTCTTTGCGTTTTGGAATTTCGGGAAGGTCAAAGAGCTGTTCGCGACGTGGATCATCGGTCACAGGCCGGCGACGGCGGCGCTGAGTGAGACGCAAGACTTCGCTGCGATGGAAGTTGGCTTTTTCCAGATCGCCGCCTTCCGTTTTGTGAATGGTCGCAAGATAGCGAT
This sequence comes from Verrucomicrobiota bacterium, assembly GCA_003219435.1. Lineage (GTDB taxonomy): Bacteria > Verrucomicrobiota > Verrucomicrobiia > Chthoniobacterales > UBA10450 > Udaeobacter. Next base: position 2,646 of record QHOW01000141.1, read on the forward strand.
GCGCATTCACCATCTCAGGCTGGAAACGGAGGGCGGTTTCGAACGCTAGCCTAGCGCGTTCGCTATCACCCGCCCGCACGAGCGCAACACCAAGGTTGAAATGCGCGAGCGGCAGGCGATGAAGCAGGCTTACAGCGCGCAAGGCGTGATCGACCGTTTGCTGATTATCGCCGCGCCGCCGATAAACAGTCGAGAGCCCCAGATAAGCCCGGGCGTTATCTTCATCCAAGGCCTGAGCTTTCTCATAAGCTACCCTGGCATTCTCCCATTGCAGAAGTCGGGCATAGGTATCGCCGATCTGAATGTAAACTCCGGGTAACTGAGGGTTCATCGCCTCCGCTTCGAGTAACGCCTTGAGCGCGCCGCCGAGGTCGCCGCGCGCGAGCTTGATCTGCGCCCAGAGAAGCTTGGTCACGGCCGTGTCAGGCTCTTTACCATCGGCGATCGCAAGGAGGACGCGCTCCGCCTGGGCGAGATAGCCAGCCTGGAAATAACAGGCCGCCAGTTGCATGAGGAAGCGCTCTTCCCAAGGTCGGCGCCTGACAATCTCTTCCAGGAGCGGGCGAGCCTGTTCCGGTTGTCCTTTCCAAAGATAGGTGCGCGCTATGTTATACTTAGCTTCTATCTCCGCTGACTCGGCGGCTTTCTCCTTATCCGCGCCTGGATCCTCGATGTAACCCAGGGCGGCAAATTGCTGCATTAACTCATTGGCCTGGGCTGGGTCCAACTGCTCGTCACCTGAATGCATGCCGCTCCCACCCGGCACCTGTTCCCAGCTGGGAATCGTCTTGACTTTTGGCAGCTCATCGAAAGCTTCGAGCAGGGGGCGGCCGTCCATGTCTTCGCCAATCGGAATGCCGAACAAGGTCAGCACCGTCGGCGCTATGTCGATCAAACTCGCGCCGTAGATGCGTTCGTCGCGCCTGATGTTGGGGCCGGCCATGACAAAGATCCCGTACTGGCGATGCCAGACTGCTGGGCCAGCCGGTTCGCGCGGCGTTCCATGCGGACGTTGTGAGCCACTTTCGAAGCCGTGATCGGAACAAAGGATGACTGTCGTTTCCGGACCGGCGAGATCTAACAAGCGCTCCAGCATCATATCATGAAAGCGATAAGCGCCTTTCACGACATCTTTATACATGGCAAAGTCTTCCTCCTTGACCCATTCCAGCCTCGGCGGGTGATAAGCCATGAAGGCATGAGAGAAATGATCGATCCCGTCGTAATACACAGCGGTAAAATCCCACGGCTCGTTTTCCATCAGAACTGTCGCCACGGCATGGACTGAGGCGTTATCACTTAACACCTTGGCGAAGGAGCTAAGCCGCTTATCCTTCTTTTGGTCGATCTTGGCGGCGTCAGGGATGAAAGGCAGGATGTGCGCTTCTGTCAGTTCGTTGGGAAAAACTTTAAAGCGAGCCAGCTCCGCGCCCCGCTCCTTGGGATGGATGGCGCCTTTGGGCACAGTCCATCCTCTCTCCGGATCGAATCGCACGCCACCAAAAGCATTGGTCACGACGGTGCCGTTGATCGGCTCGGCCGGATGGCTGGCCCACCAGCCCACGATGTTACTGCGCAGACCGCCCTGAGTGAGAATATTCCAAAGCGCCTTACACTTGCGCGAGGTGCTGGTGTAAGGACGCACCCCGCCGTTCACCGGATCGGGTTCGATGAAGCCGTGGATACCGTGCTTATCGGCAAACTTACCGGTCGCGACCGAGTTCCAGAGCATTGGAGATAGGATGGGCTGGAGGGTAGCAAGGTTACCCATCACTCCGCGGTTGATGAACTCGTCGAGAGTCGGCATCAACCCTTCCTCGAGCAGGGGGGTGATGTGTTCCCAATCGGCCGCGTCCCATCCGATCAAGAGAACTTTTCGCTGGTAAGCTTTGTCAGCCACAGAAAGACAACGCGCTGGAAAATTTCAGCGCGCCACACTCAGGTGCTAGAGAAGATCGGGCTGAACTCTCCTCCACCTGCTCATGGGAACGATGCCCTCTCTCCTACTAAACCGGCAGCGGAGGCTTGGTGTATCGTGCGGTTCGTGACCGACTCTTGCGCCAGGCGAGGAGTCCCGCGGCACCGAGCGCGAGCCAGCCAAGAGAACCTTCGTGAGGTGCTTGCTCCTCAGTCGATATTTGTCCTGCCCTTAACGGCTCGCCGGGATCGGCGTATGCGTAGTCAAAGAGCGCAAAATCGTATCTTTGACCAAGGCGCCCCATCTGAACCCGCGCCCAGCCATATTGAACACCTGCTCCATTGTTAAATCTGAAACCGATGAAACCCTGACGGGGTCCGGGTTTCTCCCTCCACGGACCCTGGCCGAAAAGAGTCAGGACACGAGCGTACCCAAAATTACCCTGTGATATCGCCTGACCAAAGCTAAGCTTCGAAATGTAGAACTGCCTTTCAGTGCCTATATTGGCGGCCGAAGCGATTCCATTAATAAAACAGTAATCGATGCCATGGTGATACGAATTGATATAGTGAAATAAGCTAAAGTAATCGCCAGGTTGATCCAGCTGGAACGTACGGTAAGTTACACAGTAATCGGTTCCACAATTAAATGGCACGTTCAGACGACCCGAGTAATGAATGGCCGCTTCAGCCGACTGGCTACCGGCGAGTGCCGTAGCGGCGGCTGTGGTCACGTAGGAGGCCCATCGTGTCCTGGGAATGGAGGCGGGTTTGTGACGGGGGCTTTTCATAAAAAAAGCGATTATCAAAATCCAAAAACCGTGTCAAGCCTATTTTTCAATTTTGAACTTTGTCTCGAGACCGATTTATCCTTCCGGTAGCAGATCACGCAATCGTGCAGCTCGCAGCGTTAGGATCACGCCGCGGTTGATGAACGCATCGAGGGGCGGCATCAAACCCTCCTCGAGCATGGGCGTAATATGTTCACAGTCCGCCGCGTCCCAACCAATGAGAAGGACTTTACGCCGATCCATGCATCCCCCAAAACCGACCTACTAGATGTGATTGAGAGCGCTTATTGGATCGCCTGCCCCCGCCGTTTGCGCCACGCCATCAAGCCTGCGCCGCCGAGAGCCAGCAGGCCCAGCGAGCCAGAGTCAGGCACAGCATCTACCATATCGCCGGCTAAGCTGGTTTGCCCAGCCCTGATTTGATCGCCCGGATCGCCCCAGGCGTAATCCATCAGACTGAAGCGCATGTCGAAATAGGGCGGACCCGGCATTCTCAATCGTGCCCAGCCGTATTGCACCCCAGCGCCATTATTGAAGCGGACGCCGATGAAGCCGATTCCCTTCTCAAAAAATGGTCCACCGCTGTAGGGCGCCAAGACAAGGAAGCTACCGGGCGGGGACAGGAAATGGCAATTTGAGATGACCGCACCTTGGGACAGGCGCGAAACATAGTTGGTACCAAAACGACCTTCGTATCCGCAAAAGGCATTCGAGACCGCTGCGCCATCGATCGTAAAGGTCGCTTGGTATGTGTTGTACTCGTTGAACCTTAACCGTGCGTTGTGATCGAGCGGGACGAATCCACGGTCGCGAACGTGGTCGTTGATCACGCCCGAGTAATGAATCTCAGCCTCCGCCGATTGAGCGCCGCCCAGCGAGGTGGCGGCACCGGCAGCGGCATAGGCGAGCCAGCGAGAGTTGGAAAGCAAAGGGGACGTGTTCTGACGGAGCCTTTTCATGACCCGAGGAATGTCAAAATCCAAAAACCATGTCAAGCCTATTCTTCGATTTTGAACTTTGTCCCCGAGAGCGATTCGTCCTTCCGGTAGCAGATCACGCAAGCGTGCATCTCGCAGCGTTAGGATCACGCCGCGGTTGATGAATGTATCGAGTGTTGGCATCAGGGCGCTTGTGACGGTGGTGTAAGGAGTTCTGTGTAAAAAGCAAAGGAGGGTGTATCCCGGTTCAAATTAACCAAAACATGAACCACAAGGAGGATACACCCAATGAGAGCAAGCGAAGCCCTCGTTATTGAAGCTGACAAGAGTTGGGAGCGATTGCAA
>QHOW01000142.1 GCA_003219435.1 Verrucomicrobiota bacterium
CGCCGGTCAACCCGGCACGGTCACGATTTCGACGAACATGGCGGGACGCGGCACGGATATTAAACTTGGTCCTGGCGTAGCCGATCGTGGCGGTTTGATGGTGATCGGCACTGAGCGGCACGAAGCGCGCCGGATCGATCGACAGTTACGCGGGCGTTGCGCGCGCCAGGGCGACCCGGGGGCGTCGCGTTTTTACGTGAGCTTTGAAGACGATTTGATGCGCAACTTCGGCGCAGCCGATCGGATGACCCGAATCATGGAGCGGTTCGGGCTGGAGGAAGGCCAGGAACTCGAACATCGGTGGCTGAACAAGTCGGTCGAGACCGCGCAGAAGCGGGTGGAGCAGCGCAACTACTTGATCCGAAAACGCACGCTCGATTTCGACGACGTGATGAACATGCAGCGCGAGGTCGTTTACACTTATCGCAACGAGACGATCGATTCCGAGGAGCCGCGCAAACTCATCTACGAAGTGATCGACGAGGCCGTGCCGGCGAAAGTGAAGGAGTATTTGGACGTTGATGAACCGAATTACACCGGCCTGATGCATTGGGTGAACACGACGTTTCCGCTTGGCCTCACCAAAGAGAAAGCGCAATTCGAGACGCGCACCGTCGAGGAAAACGCACAGTTTTTGATCGAGAAGATCAAGGACGCCTACGAGCGCAAATCGAGTCACGAGGAACCGACCGCGGTGAAGAGTTTGGAGCGCTACATTATTTTGAACGCGATCGATCGCCTCTGGCAGGAGCATCTCTATGCGATGGACGCGTTGCGTGAGGGGGTTTATCTGCGCGGCTATGCGCAAAAGGATCCGCTGATCGAGTACAAGACCGAAGCCTACGACATGTTCGTGGACTTAATGGCGAACATTAAGAATGAAGTGCTGAACAATCTGTTCCGTAGCACCTCGAATTTACAGGCATTCGAGAATTTCCTGGCGACATTGCCGCAGTTTTTGCTGCGCGAACATGCACCGACGGCACCTACGGCAAATGCTCCTGCCCGTGGCCGTCAACTTCAGCCAGTTGGCGCAATGGCCGCGGTTGGCGGTGACGGCGATGGCGAAGGCGAGGTGACGATCGATCTCCCGGTTCGGCGTTCGATGCCGAAAGTAGGCCGCAACGAGCCATGCCCATGCGGCAGCGGAAAGAAATATAAAAACTGCTGCGGCCGCGTGGCATGACGTTTTCCGGTAGGAGGCTATTCGTCTATTTAATAACGGTCGACCCCGAAAGCATTCGAGGTTGACAGCCGGCGCTCCGCGCTAATGTATCGCGCTTCGAATGGTCACTGATAGTTTGTCTCACGCCCCGGTTCGGATTGCCATCGGTCTCGCGGCTATCTTCGTGCTGGCTGATTGCGCAGAGCTGACGAGCCCCAGTGTGGTCGAACCTGCGCGGACTGGCCGACCCGAAATAACTCTGCCGCGCGGCGACGTAGTCGCGGAAGCCCAGCTACGGACCAAGCTCGCGATGCTCTCGCCGAGTGTCCGTGTAGATGAAGCCGAGCGGCTCGCCCAATGTGCCTACATGACATCGCGACAATTGGCTCGCGAATATCGGGTAGTCTTTCCTCCGGCTCTTAACAATATTCTCATTAATACCGGCGCGAGGAAGCGGGGCCTCTGTTATCAATGGACAGAAGATTTGCTGCATCAGTTGGATGCGTTGAAGCTCGAAACGCTCGAGCTCCACTGGGGAGAAGCCTTTGCCAGAACGTTTTCCGAGAACAATGGCGTCGTTGTCACCGCCAAAGGACAACCCTTTGCGCAAGGCATCGTGCTTGATGCCTGGCGTTATCAGGGGCGTCTGTACTGGGGACCGGTTCATAAAGATCCGGAGAAATATGAATGGAAGGAAAACAAGGCGCAGTACGATCGTGTCTTCCAAACAAAAGCCGCGGAGCAAACGGCGACTTCAGTCAATCGCGGGTGAAGTCAAGTCGTAGGTAGTAATCTCCAGTTCGTGGCCGTCGGGATCGCGGAAGTAGATCGAGTGCGAAATTTCGTGATCTTGGAATTCGAATTTGATACCGCGTTTTTTAAGCTCGTGCTGTGCTCCGAGAAAATTTTCCCTGTTCGCGCGGAAAGCGAGATGCAACATGCCGATCCTGCCGGTGCGCGAGGCAGATTTTGAATTATTGTTACGCAGTGGAAACAGCGCGATGGCGGTATTTCCTTTGGCTATGAATGTGGGAATTCCTTCCCACATCTCTTCATAACGTCGCTCGAATCCGAGAACTTCAACGTACCACTTCACGGATCGCTCGATGTCGCACACGCCAAGGGCTACGTGATCAATTCCTTCAAGTTGCATGGTCTATCCGATCTGTATTTCTGGTGGGACCTCTGGATTCATCAAGGATGCGCCACAACCCGCGTAAATAACCTGTCCAGTAATCCGACGAGCTTTCTCGGACGCCGCTGTCTGCCAGTGCCAGTGCAATCCCTCTCTCAATTCCGCGCGACCTGCCAGCGATCAAAACGTGCTTCTCTTCGAGTGCCACCGCAGCCCCTTTTAGATTACGTAAGCGCCACTAGCCCTTGTTTTCATCACGATCGAACGAATCGACATGTGACAGACTAATCCGTGGCGGTGTTAAGAAGACCGCCGCGCAAAGAAAAACAAATACTGCCACAGCACCCGTCCACTCCCAAAAACCGAGGTGCCAGAACACGGAATGGCGCAGTGCGGTGCGAATGGGTATCGCCCAGGAGAGTTTCAGACGTGCAAGAAGCAACAAAGATTCGCTAAAGAAAATCCCAACCAGCGGCAACAGCGTCACTGACGACCAGACCCAGAATAGTCGCGGCGCAAACAGAGTGCGGCCTTTCCATGCGCACCAGCAACCGCATAACATTCCGATTGCCAGAAACCCGGCGGCGGAGCGGCCAAGAAGCTCATGCAGACGCCGGACTCCCAAGACCTCGTGCATGTGCTGCGGAACCACAAAGCAGGCGCAAATCAGTGTGACGATTCCCGCCGCAAACGTCCCGGCACTAATCCTTGCCGCTCGCGGCGCGATTACCTCCAAATGCCGGTGCAAATGTCCGACGAATGGCAGCATCAACAATCCTGTCAACACCAAGCCGCTGGCAGCCAGCCAATAATGGTTTGGATTATCCCGCGGGGAAAGCAAATTGGAGATAACTCTGTATCGCCAGTCGTAATTTTGCGGGAACATCCACGCGCTCACAGTCAGTGTTCCGAAAAATGAAACGAAAATCAGCGCCAGGAAGGCAGCGAGAGTTGATTTCCGATAAAGCATCGCGCGACGAGACTCGCACGGAACAATAGGCCTCGCAATTCATCGGCTTTTGAGGCAGCTAATGGCGTCATTGGTTGCAAGACTGCACATCTGGGCAACACCGATGCGACGCCCGATGAGATGGTTCAATGTGGATAATCTAAACGGTCATCCAACTTCCCGCTTCGCAATGCATCGAGAAATGCCGCGTAATCCTTGAACGGACCTCCAATGGCGCGCCAGACTTCTTTCGGTTTCGCGTTATCCTTTGTGAGTTTCGCAACCAAAATGTGATAGGTGTGAGCGATTCCGCCGCGCTCGTAATGGACAACATAATATTCGCCGCCGACAGCTCCCCAAATGAGGCGCTTGCCTGGGAGAGTTGGACCCGTGATGACATCAGTCGCATTCCACTTCTGGCCTGGCTCTGCGAGCCGGCCATCCCCGCCGCCGTCGCAAAGGGCGAGGATTGCGGCTGGCAAGTCGCTGGTGGAGTCAAGTTCGTGAAAGCGCGAGGCGTCTTGCAACGTCTTGCGATCTTCCGCCGAAAGCTTCGTGACATCTGCGTAGGAGAAGCTCTGAATCGCGACGGCGAAAAGTAAGTAAAGGCTGATATGGTTCATCCACAGCGAGGTCTAACGAAAGCAAGCTCAGTCACAGCTATTCGATCTGTATTTCAGGAGGAACCTCCGGATTCATCAAGGATGCGCCACCATCCGCGTAGATCACCTGTCCGGTAATCCAGCGCGCCTTCTCCGAACAAAAGAGTGTAACAACATCGCCGACATCTGTTGGCGTTCCAAGGCGTCCCATCGGTGTCCAACCTCGCTCGTGCCAATTCCGGATGAGTTGCTGGACTTGGTCGGGGAGTGTGTTCAGGACGCTGTCTTCCGTCCATCCCGGGCTGATCGCGTTCACCGTAATACCGCGCTTCGCAACGGCGACGGCAATGTACCTAACGAGCGACTCCAGTGCCGCCTTCGCTGACCCCATGCCGACCCACGGTTGGAGGCCACCGGTCCGGCTCCCTTCGGCGTAGGTGATGGCGAAGATTCTGCCGCCATCGCTCATCAGCGGAAGCGCTTCCCAAACCGCGACAAGGAACGCCTTCGCCTGGGAATCAAACGCCGTGTCCCATTGTTCCAGGGTGATGTCGAGAGGGGGTGCGTAGAACGTGGGCGCCTCAGGCCGTGCGTTGCTGACGAAGATGTCGAGCGTCCCGAACTCCCTCTTCAGCTTACGAAACATCTCAGTGATTTGTTCTGGACGCGTCACATCGGCCTGAATCAGGACACCATCGGACCCGCGTTTGCGGACCTGGGCGAGCGTCTCTTTTGCGGCAGCCTCGTTTTGGAAGTAGTGAATCGCGACTTTAACGCCACTTTCCGCGAGGGCGAGAGCGATCCCTCGCCCGATGCCGCGCGAACTGCCAGTAACCAGCGCGTGCCTTCCATCAAGTGCCATATGAGCGGCGTGAACGTTTACACTGCTGTGCGCGTGGCTTAGTCGGCCCAGACGGCGGCATGAGCGCGGACTGGGGAACCGAAACCTTTAAGGACGACTTCTCCCACGTCTTCAAAGAGGAGTCCTTTGCCGATGCACAAGTCGGGAATTGCGTTTGATACGAGAATCTGTTCCGGCTGCGCATGACCACAGAGGCGGGCGGCCAGTTGAACCGTCGATCCAAAGAGATCGTTATTTTGTTCGACGGGTTCGCCGGCTGCGGCGCCGACTCTTACTTTGAGCGGGCGCTCGGGATTGGCTTCCGCATGCCTGTCCAATTTACGCTGAATCTGAATCGCGCATCGGACTGCGCTTGCAGCTGAGACGAACGATGCCATAATGCCATCGCCGGTGTGCTTGACCTCGCGGCCACTTGAGTTCGCCAACGCGTTTCGGACAACGGAGTTGTGCACGTCGAACAAGGCCATGGCCGCTTCATCGCCCATCGATTGAGTGAACGCCGTCGAATCCACGATGTCCGTAAATAGGACGGTTCGGATTCCGGGGTCTCGATCATCAGTCGCGCCGCCGGGAACTAACACTGCACCAGCGTCATTCGTTTCCACGCCGCCGAAAAATGCTTCGGCGAGCTCAGGCTGAACCTCAATAATCTTCTCGGCCAGCATTCCGTGCGCTTCGCGATGAACATGTTCTGCGGCCTCAGCATTTGGCGCATGGACGAGACAAAAAATTTTGCCCGCCTTCTCGTTGACCCAATATTTGCTGTATTCGACGCCATATTTCCGCTGCACTTCCATGTCCTTCGCGTGAGCCTTGGCGACATCCTCGGCGGTAACCTCGCTCAGTTCGTGAATGTCCATGTATAGCGGCATATCGATGTTAGACTACGACACGACTCTGGATGCGACAAGCAGTCCGCGCAGAGGTAAATTCATGGAGGTGCTACACGATGATCAACCGCGATCTTTGGAGGCTGATTGAGTGTCTGGTAAACGACGCAATAGCGTTCGGTCAGGCGAAGCAAGGTAGCGAGCTGCTCTTCGGTGGCGTCGGTGTCTAAATCGAAATGCAATCGGATTTGATGGAAGCCAACCGGTGCATCTTTTGAAACTGCCAAAGTCCCGCGAAAATCGAGATCGCCTTCAGCCTGAACCGTCGCGCCGCGTAACTCGATGCCCAGCGCGGTAGCAACCGCACGCAGCGTAACGCCCGCACATCCCACCAACGCTTCCAACAGCATATCGGCTGAGCACGCACCAAGCCCGTCGCCCCCGGTCGCGGGGTGAAGCCCCGCTTCGACCCGCGCTTTTCCGGTTTCTATTTTGCAAGTAATCCCTCCACCGATTCGTCCTTGCGCGTGAAGAGTGACCAGCGCGGTTTCAGGGCGCTCGCGGTATCGGGCTTTAAGAGGCGCCTGCAACGACCTCAACTCATCAGCATTCATTTTTTTGTGGGGCGCTCGCCGCGGCGAGCGCCGCTACACATCGCTCGGTTTGATATTTTGATTTACGCGGAAGAGATTGCCAGGGTCATATTTATTTTTGACCGCGATCAGCCGCTCATAATTATCTCCGTAAGTTTTCTTCACCCGATCCTCTCCTTCATCTCCCATTAAAAAGTTTACATAGGCTCCGCCTGCCGAATAGGGATGCAGCGCATCGTAATAACTCTTCGTCCACGAGATGATCTTTTCGTTGTTGGCTGGATCGGGATCAACGCCGACCATTACCTGCGCCCAGGTAGCATCTCGATAATTCCAGGCGGTATCGTTTTTGCCGACGCGTGAGGCAGCGCCATTGATTGGATACATATGAATGGTGGAATGCATCGAGGGAAGCGCAGCACCAAACCGAGCGTGTTGCGCAATCGCGTCATCGCTCAATTCATTTACAAAATCCGCGCGCCAGTACCACTGCAATCCCGGGGGATACAATGCGTCAAACATGGTTTGCAGCGCGGGCTGCGGCAGCGGACCCACAAAATCGAGAGCCGGCTTCTTAAAAGCGCGGATCGGTTTAAATGTTTCTTCAGCCTTTGTCTGCGGGCCGGCATATGTCCAGACCACGCCGCACATTTTTTTCAGGTGCAGATGTTCGGGGAAAGGCGGCGCCGGCGGTACCGTGAGAAAGGCGAAGAAGCCATTCAAATCATCCGGAGCCGCGGGAATCAGATCGCGATACCATTTCATTACATCGGTCGCTTCGCTTAATTCATAGAGCATTGGGCCGCCATAGAGTATGTCGATCGGATGGAGCTTGAACGTAAAAGCAGTGATCACACCGAAGTTTCCGCCGCCGCCGCGAATAGCCCAGAACAAGTCGGAATTCTCATCCGCATTCGCCTTTACAAATCTCCCATCGGCCAACACGACATCCGCCGAGAGGAGATTGTCGATGGTGAGTCCGCATTTGCGGGTGAGGTGGCCGACGCCTCCGCCCAGGGTTAAGCCACCAACTCCGGTAGTAGAAATAATTCCGCTGGGAGTGGCGAGCCCAAACACATGCGTGGCATGATCGACGTCGCCCCATGTGCATCCGCCACCGACGGTGACGGTTCGAGCTGCCGGATCGACACGTGAGTATTTCATCAGTCCCAGGTCGATGACCAGACCATCATCGCAAATTCCCAGGCCTCCGGCGTTGTGTCCGCCGCCGCGGATTGCGAGAAGCAGATTATTTTCTCTCGCAAAATTTACCGAGCGGATTACGTCCGCCACATCCGTGCAGCGCGCGATCGCGCGTGGCTTTTTGTGTATCATCCCATTGTACACTTTACGGGCTTCATCATAGCCGTTATCGCTCGGTTCGATCAGTCCGCCTCGCAGGTTTGCTTTTAAATCTTTGAAAGAATTTTCGTTGAGCATGGTAAATAGGATTGGGTAATTACTTTGATCATTACTGCAAATGTCGCGCGGTCAAGATGCTGAGTTCCGGCATTTTCATTGAGATGACAGCCGCCTCCGCAGTAGAATGCGGAAGTCATGGCGATTCTCCATCCGGATAGATTCTGGACTCGACGGGAGTTCTTGAAGCTTGCTGGCCGGGCGGGATTGCTCAGCGCGGTCCCGACTCTGACGCGCGCGGCTGCGGCGCTCGATTCCGACACGGTTTGCATCTCGATCCTGCATACGACGGACCTCCATGGCCATATTTTGCCGACTTCCGATTACAACGGAAATCCTGATTGCGGTGGAATAGCGCGTTGCGTCACGCAAATCCGGCGTTGGCAACAGCAAAGTCCTAACTCGATCTTGATCGATGTCGGCGACGTGTATCAGGGAACGGACGTTGGGTTGCGCAGCCGGGGCGAGCTGATGATCGATCTGTTCAATCATCTCAAATACGACGCATGGATTATCGGCAACCATGAGTTCGACTGGGGAATGCAGTCGTTTCAAGAAGCATTGCAACGCTCGGCAATGCCAGTGCTGGCTGCGAACACAACGCTCGAAGGAAAACCAGCCGGCGAATTTCCTGATGCGAAACATCCGTTCGCGAAAATTCAGCCGTTCATTTTGAAGCAAGTTGCCGGGATCAAGCTTGCCATCATCGGAGTCACGACGCCGGGGATGCCGTTTTGGCTTCGGCCGGAATTTACTCGCGGGATCGATTTTCAATATCCGGTTGAGCCAGTCCGGCGCGCGATCGCGAGGGCGAAGAGCCAGGGCGCAGACGCGATTATTTTAACTGGGCACATGGGACTGAAACCGCGCACCGGCGGTGATGATTTTGCCAATACTGTGATGGCATTGACTTCGGAATTTCCGGAGGCGTCCGTGTTTATTGCCGGTCATACCCATCAGCCGGTTCCAAGTCGCCTTGTCAATGGTGCACTTTTTACCCAGGCAGATCATTTCGGCATTCATGTGGGCCGCGTCGATCTTCTCTTTGATCGGAATTCCAAGAGGCTGCTCCACCGGGAAGCGTCTTGCGAGCTGATGGATCATCGTTTCGGCTTGGATCCCGTAATCATGTCGCGAGCGAAGACGCAGCTTGCCGAATCGGACGTTGCACTGTCGCAGCCGATCGGTGAATTGGCCGAGACTCTGCGTGCTCGCAGCCGCCCCGGCGTGCCGAGCGATATTGAGAGGCTGATCGGCGCGGCAATTATGGAAGCATTGCTCGAGCGAAGTGTGCAGGTGAATGGCGCCATGCATGGAGCGTTCGATGAAAAGGCCAATTTGGTCGCCGGTTCGAAAATGGTAAAAGATATTTGGAATGTGATTCCGTTTGAAAACTATGTCGTGACCGCAGCGCTCTCGCCCGACGAAATAAAAGCTGTCATGGAGGAAGTGTACGCCAGCCATGAGAGCCGCAATTTACTCGGTTTCGAAATCAAGACGGAAGGCCGCGGTTACGATCGTCACATTATCTCGATGACTCTCGACGATGGACGACCGCTTGATCGCGGCAAAAAATACGTGATTGCTTTTAACAGTTTCGACTCACGCAGCGCCGGTCATCGCTTCATGAAGTTGCGCGCTCTGCTTGAGACCCCAGCGGCCAACTGCACGCTGCATCCGGTGCAGACACGCGACGCGCTCATCGATTATTTCCGGCGCCACAAGCTGGTGCATCGGATTGCGGCCGCCCGCGACTGGGCGATTGCGGCGTAGTTAACGCCAGATTGGCCTTGCCAAAACGCGTCCGATGCGTTGCGTAAGGATCCTATGCGCGGACTCGTCTTTTTATGCATGACGTCCTTGTTCCTGAGCGCGACTTTTCCCGCGGAAGCGGAGCTTCCACCGCCGCGGTTTCGGCCCGCCGTGCTGGGATCGGGGCCAGACTCCTTGGTTAACCAGATCGATACGCAGGATTTGCTTAAAAAGGGCCAAAAGGACGGGGCCATAATGTTTTGTTGTCGCGTCGCGACGACAGGAGACGTCGTATGGTACAGAACGTATCTTCCCGTGCCCGGTTCGGATTTACTCGAAGCGGAAGTGCGCAAGTGCCTCGACAAGGCGCGACTCGCTCCGGCCATTTACGAACACAAGCCGGTGGACGTGCTGTTCTATGGCACCGTTTTTTTCTCGATCGTGGATGGGAAGCCGACGCTCCATATTTTCGCAAACCAGGAAGCCGCCGAATTAAAGGCAGCTAATGATTTTATCGGGCCGCAGCCCGTCATTGGTGCGGATTCGAAATTTACTGGATTACATTATCCACGCGAACGCATGACGGTGTTTGTGAAAGGTTTGGTGCGGCTCGCGCTGAAGGTTGACGTGGCAGGGAACTTGCAGGATCTGGGGGCTCTCTCTGAAGAACCGCCGCTGGTTGGCCTCGCCCAAGCGGCGTTGACCGATTTCACGGGGGCAAAGTTTATTCCTGCGTTTCGGGATGGTGATCCGGTTGAATGCAGCATTCTGCTCCCGGTGCTATGAGCCGGAGTAGCCCCGAGGTCCGATAAGGCAGCCGGTTCGCAAGTGTGGCGGAGATGAAGAGTCGGATCATTCCCGCATCTTTTTTTGAACGCGATCCTCTGATTTGCGCGCGCGAGTTGATCGGCGCGGAATTGTTCTGGGGAAATTGCTCCGGTGTGCTCGTCGAGACGGAAGCCTACAACGCGATCAGCGATGAGGCATGTCACACCTTCATGCGACCTAGCACGCGTGCCTTTATCGAGCGAAACAAGGCGGGCGCGGCCTACGTTTATTTTAATTATGGGATGCACTGGATGCTGAACGTGCTCGTGAAAGGGCAGGAGAACGGTTTCGTTTTGATTCGTGCTCTGGAGCCGAGAATAGGAATCGAACGAATGAAGAAACGGCGCGGACTGGATGACGTGAGACGTCTCTGTTCGGGGCCCGGCAAACTTACCCAGGCGCTCGGCATTACCGACCGCCATCATGAAATGGATTTGTGCGTAGATCCGCAGCACTGCTTTATGCGGAACGCAGAAGCAGCTGTGAAGGTTGTCGCAGACCGGCGCATCGGCATTGCGCGCTCGGCACATTTGCCATGGCGATTTACGGTCCGCGGGAACCCATTCGTTAGCCGAGCGGCCAAACTATGAGCGCGCGCGGAAGCAGAGCATTGGGTAGCGCACGCGTCTCGCGTGCTGGTTTCGGCGTCGCGCCGAAACTGTCTTTTCTTGAGATAACATTTCCCCTCCGAGCCGAAACGGAAGAAAAGTTCGCGATGGCGAGGACGCCATTGCCAGCATGCGAGACGGGTGCGCTACCCGGACGCGCGTTTGACGTGCGCTTTTCAACGTTCACTTTACAATTCACATGATAGGCAACAAACAGCGTGTCCTCCTTGGCATGAGCGGTGGGGTGGACTCCAGCGTGGCCGGGTACCTCCTGCGTGAGCAGGGCTACGAGGTCATCGGTGTGACGATGAAAGTTTGGCCCCAAGATTGCATCTCGCGCGCGGAGGACAAATGTTGCGGGCCGCAGGCAGTAGCCGACGCACGAACGGTTGCTCATTCGTTAGGAATTCCACATTACGTTGTCGATGAGGCCGATCAGTTCGAGCGACTGGTCATCGATTATTTCTCAACAGAGTACCAAGCCGGGCGAACGCCGAATCCATGCGTGATGTGCAACGAAAAACTCAAGTTCGGTAATCTTTGGAACAAGGCCAAGGCGCTCGGCTGCGATTACATCGCTACCGGGCATTACGCAATCATTGAGCATCATACCGATCGTGCGATCCTTCGCAAAGGCGTCGATCTACGCAAAGATCAGTCCTATTTCTTATTCAGTTTGCGGCAGCCACAACTTCGACGGGCGTTAACACCGCTCGGCAAAATGACGAAACTGCAAATCCGCGAAATCGCGCACTCGTTGGGGCTGAAAGTCGCGGACAAGATCGACAGCCAGGAAATCTGTTTCGTGCCCGGCAACGATTACAAGACATTTCTGCGTTCCCATCTTGGCGAGTCGGAGTTTCATCGTGGCGAGATTTACGATGTCGATGGAAACTTTATCTCCGAGCACGACGGGATCGAGCTTTTCACAATAGGCCAGCGCAAAGGGTTGCCCGGCGGTTCGCAGCGGCCGCGCTACGTTGTCGATCTCGATCCAGAGACAAATCGGGTAATCGTCGGGGGCGCTGACGACCTAGTCTGTGACGAATTCGAAGTTGATCGCGTGAACTGGCACCCAATTGCCGGGGTCAACGCCCGCGGGTACAGCAGCGAAATCGGAAAAGCCACTGTGAAGATTCGTTACAGTCATCCGGGTACGAATGCGACATTGACGCCGCTTGAGAATGGACGCGCACACATTCGTTTGCATGAACCACAGCGCGCCGTGACACCCGGGCAAGCAGCTGTTTTCTATGATGGCGATGTCGTCCT
>QHOW01000151.1 GCA_003219435.1 Verrucomicrobiota bacterium
CGGGCAGTTTTGATCCGGTGACGAATGGCCACCTCGATGTCGTCGAACGTGCGCGAAAGCTATTTGACGAGGTGATTGTGGCCGTGGCGGATAATGACGAGAAACAACCGCTTTTCTCGCTAAGAGAACGTCTCGATTTGCTTCGGAGAACGGTCGGGGAGATCGACAATGTGCGGATTGCGCAATTCAAGGGATTGCTGGTCGAGTTCGCCAAAGCAGAGAAAGCCGGTGCGGTCATCCGCGGTTTGCGGGCAGTTTCCGATTTTGAATTCGAATTTCAAATGGCGCTGATGAACCGGAAACTAAATGCGGTGGTGGAAACAATTTTCCTCATGCCGAAGGAGGAGTACACTTACCTTAGCTCTCGCATTGTAAAAGAAATCGCGCGCCTCGGCGGCGATGTTTCCAGTTTTGTTCCGGCCTGCGTGACCAGGGCGCTGAACAGGAAATTTAATCGATGAACTCCAAAGGGTCTCGCGATGAAGATTCATCTGAAACAAATTCCACCTGAAGGTCTGCATCTCGAGGGGGATGAGGACTGTCCGATTCGGGAACTGGAGACGGAGGAAATTCGTTGTACTGGTCCGCTCCATTACAGTATCGACCTGGGTGTTACAGGCGAGGCGCTGTGGGCGAGTGGATCGCTGTCGCAGCCAGTGGAGCTGCCGTGCGTAGCGTGTCTGGAGAAATTTGTGCACGAGATTCAGGTGCCGGCATTTGCAATCCACACCGAGTTGCGCGGCCCGGAGACGGTCGATCTCACGCCATTCATGCGCGAGGATCTTTTACTGAATCTACCCGCCCACCCGCGTTGTGACCGGGATGCCGGGCGGGTTTGCACGCCGAAACAAATCGAAACTTCCGAGCAGGATACAAAGCGCAAATCGGATTGGAGCGCGCTGGATAAACTAAAGTTGAAGCGTTGAAGGGTTGAAACCTTTCAGTTTCCGCTTCAACGCTTCAATGCTTCAACGTTGTTTTCCTCTTCAAACCATGCTTTGATAGCCGCCTGACATGGGAGTTCCAAAACGCAAAACGTCGAAGATGCGTCTGCGCACGCGCAGAGCGGCGAACCGCTGGCATGCGCCGCACCTGAATAAATGCCCGCAATGTGGCAGCGCGGTTGCGTCGCATACTGCGTGCCCGTCGTGCGGCTATTACAAAGGCCGACAAGTGCTGACCATGGAAGGAAAGTAAATTCGGGTAAAGCGTTGAACCGTTAAAGGGTTGCACCGTGATTCGTTACATCGTTACACCGGTTTCGATTCACCATTTACGAATCTCTATTTACGTCGTCCCCTCATTTTGGTTTTGCAAATAGCTGCTAAAATTCGCAAAATTTCCCACTGATGAAGATCGCCCTGGATGCCATGGGCGGTGACTTTGGCCCGCCCAGCCTCGTAGCTGGCGCCGTCATGGCGCTGCGTGATTACCAGCAGATTGGCAAACTCTATCTGGTCGGCGATCCCGCCAAAATTGAAAGCGAGTTGCACAAACACCAGTGCAACGATTCACGAATCGACATCGTGCATTCCACCCAAGTCGTAGAGATGAGCGATCGCGCCTGGACTGCCGTTCGCCACAAGAAAGATTCCTCTGTAAGTCGCGCCGTCGATCTGGTGAAACGGGGCCAGGCAGACGCAATCGTGACCGCGGGCCACACTGGTGCAGCCGTTGCTGCAAGCATGGTCAAGCTTCGCACATTACCGGGCATCGACCGCCCCGGCATCGCGGCGGTGCTTCCAACGGAAACCAATGTTTTTGTTTTGATCGACGCAGGCGCAAACATCGACGCGCGGCCGGAACATCTCCTTCAATACGCGTTCATGGGCTCGGTTTATTCGCGCCACGTTCTCGGCTACAAGAATCCGACGGTAGGCTTGGTATCGCTCGGCGAAGAGGACGTGAAAGGCACCGAGAAGACCAAGGAAGTCTTCAAGATGCTGAAGAAGAGTTCGCTCAACTTCGTCGGCAACATCGAGGGCCGTCATCTGTTCGAGGACCCCGTCGAAGTGGTCGTATGCGACGGATTCGTCGGCAACGTGATTCTGAAAACGTGTGAATCGATTGCGGTGGCGATTTTTAAGTGGCTCCGGCACGAATTCGAGCGCTCCAAATGGCGAATGGCCGGCGCCTATCTCGCGCGGCACGCATTTAAGGACATCAAGAACAAGACGAATTACGAAGAGTACGGCGGCAGTCCGCTTCTCGGCGTCAACGGCATCTGCATTATTGCGCATGGCGCGAGCAGCCCGCTGGCGATCAAGAATGCGCTGCGAGTGGCCGCAGAGTCAATTGAACAGCAGGTGAACCCGCATATCGTCGAGGAGATTAGCCGTTACCATGAAACCACAGCCTCGCTCGAGCCCGCGCTCCACTAAAGCGCTGCGCACCGTCTCAATCATCGGCACGGGTAGCTACGTGCCGGAAAAGATTCTGACCAACGCAGATCTTTCGCGCATGGTCAATACAAGCGACGATTGGATCACCACTCGCACAGGCATCAAGGAACGCCGTATCGCCGCTAAAAACGAAAACACGAGCGACATGGCCACCAAAGCGGCGATGAAGGCAATCGAACAGGCAAAGATTTCGCCAAAAGAGATCAATCTTATTCTCGTCGCAACGGCCACGCCCGATATGCTCTTTCCCGCGACGGCCTGTTTCGTTCAGAAGAAGATCGGCGCAACTAATGCCGCCTGCCTGGATATTTCCGCAGCCTGTGCCGGATTTCTCTTTGGCCTGGAGATCGCCCAGCAATTTATCACCTCACACACTTACGATACGGTGCTGGTGATCGGGGCGGACAAACTAACCTCGATCACCAATTGGACCGATCGCAATACTTGCGTGCTTTTCGGCGATGGCGCTGGCGCCGCTGTTTTGCGGCATCGCGGCAGTGCCCACGGAGTGATCACCACCCACATCGGTAGCGATGGCCGCTACACCGATATCTTGTTTATGCCGGGCGGAGGGACGCATTGCCCCATCACGCGAGAAAACGCCGATCTACATTTGCAAACAATTCACATGACCGGCAAGGAGGTTTACAAGCAGGCGGTGACCGCGATGCTGAAAGCCGCCGAGAAAGTTCTCGAACAAGCTGGGCTCTCTATCGAAGACATTGCGTGTGTTATTCCGCATCAGGCAAACCTCCGAATTATCCATGCGATTGCCGAGCGGCTTGGCGTCTCCCGCGACAAGATGTTTGTGAACCTGGATCGTTACGGCAACACGTCCGCAGCAGCGGTGGCGATCGCACTGGATGAAGCCAACCGTACCGGGCGAATTAAGCCGGGCGATTACGTTCTGATGGTCGTGTTCGGCGGAGGGCTTACGTGGGCAAGCACAATACTGGAATGGTAATCTTCGGCGAGTTACAAACGTTAAAAAGGTTACATGGTTACAAAAGCCGTGCTGAACGATGTAACGATGTAACATTTGTAACTCTTTTAACAATTTCATGTTAATCGAAACCCACGCTCATCTTGATTACCCGGATTTCGCCAACGATCTGGACGATGTCATTCGGCGCGCAACCGAAGCTGGTGTGACGCGCATCATCACAATCGGCACCTCAATCGAAAGCAGCCGGCGCGCGGTGGAGCTCGCCGAGAAATACCCGAGCGTCTACGCGGCAATCGGCGTTCATCCGACCAATGCCGAACAAGCCGGTGAGGACGTGATTACACCGTTGCGAGAGCTGGCGAAAAGTACGCGCGTCGTGGCGATCGGCGAGACCGGCCTTGATTATCATCATCTGCCCAGCGTCGAAGCAGCGAAACAGAAAAATGTGCAGGTGTTCAGCGCGCTACAAAGCGGAACTGAAGAACAACTGGAAGCCAGCATTGAAGACGGCGCCTGCAAATCGAAACAGGCCGATCTTTTTGCTGAACAACTCGATTTGGCGGTCGAAATGGGGCTCAATGTGGTCATCCACCAGCGCGACGCGTGGGATGACACGCTCGAAATGATGAGGCCGTATTCAGGAAGGTTACGTGGGGTGTTCCATTGTTTCGGCGGCACCCTCGAACAGGCGAATGAAGTTCTCGACCTCGATCATCTGGTTTCCTTTACCGGCATCGTAACGTTTAAGAACGGCGCGAACGTCCGCGAGGTTGCCGCCAGGGTTCCCCTCTGGAAATTTATGGTCGAAACGGATTGTCCATATCTGGCGCCCGTGCCGTTTCGAGGGAAACGCTGTGAGCCGGCGCACACGCGACTGGTCGCGGAATCCATTGCAAGTGCCCGCGGCGTTTCATTTGAAGAAATCGCCGAGGCCACCACGGAAACGGCGGAAAAGTTTTTAAAATTCAAACGCTCATGAGAATCGCTAATGGTGGGGCGCGACCTGAGCCAGTCCTGAGCGAAGTTGAAGGAGGTGCGCCGTTGCGTGTCCCCACGGACGGCTCGGCAATCCGCCCCTACCTTCTGCTGCTCGCGCTTTTCCTCGCATCGTGCGCCGGGCCTGACACGCGGCATCAGATCGTTATCAGCGCGCGCGAGCAAAAATTAGCTCTTCTCGATCGCGGTAACCTGATGGCCATCTATCCAGTCTCCACATCGAAGTTCGGCCTTGGTGACCGGCCGGGCAGCTCTTTTACTCCACTGGGCGAGCTGGAGGTCGCGCAGAAAATTGGCGACCATGCTCCGGTTGGCGCTGTCTTCAAAGATCGGCGCCGCACGGGCGAGTTCGTTGTAATCGACTCGCCGGGCCGGGATCCAATTGTGACACGAATCCTTTGGCTGCGTGGCCGGGAGTCTCTTAATGCTAACGCATATGCGCGGACGATTTATATCCACGGCACGCCGGAGGAACGGAACATTGGTTTGCCCGCGAGTTACGGATGCATCCGGATGCGCTCTAGCGACATCATTAATTTATACGAAATCGTCGGCCGCGGCGTGAAGGTAACGATAGTCGATGCACCGCTCGCGTCGGCTATCCCAACACCGGCTCTCCCCACGCAACTGGCGGCAACGAACCAGTCCGCGACGAGCACGATCCGTTAGACTGCATCACGGCAATTTGCCGAGATGTCTTCTGGGCGTTTCATGCGCGAGCAATTCCATGTCCGCGTCGACCATGATGCGGACGAGCTCGTGAAAGCGCACCTTGGGTTCCCAATTGAGAATCTTTCTGGCTTTGGAAGCATCGCCCATCAGGAGATCCACTTCCGCCGGACGCTCATAACGCGAGTCGTGTCTGACGAATTTTTTCCAATCAAGATCGACATGTGAAAAGGACGCTTCGGCAAACTCACGCACCGTGTGGGTTTCGCCAGTAGCCAGCACAAAGTCATCTCCTTCATCCCGCTGGAGAATGCGCCACATTCCTTCGACGTACTCAGGTGCATATCCCCAATCCCGTTTTGCGTCGAGGTTTCCCAGAAATAATTCCGTTTGCAGTCCGTGTTTAATCGCCGCGACGGCGCGCGAGATTTTGCGGGTGACGAACGTTTCGCCGCGCCGCGGGCTTTCGTGGTTGAACAAAATGCCATTGCTTGCGCAGAGGCCATAGCTCTCCCGGTAATTGACCGTCGCCCAATATGAAAAAACTTTGGCGACGCCTTAAGGACTGCGCGGCCAGAATGGCGTCGTCTCCGTTTGGGGCACTTGTTGCGCATTGCCGAACATCTCGCTGCTCGATGCTTGAAAAAGACGCCGGTCACGTCCGAGGTGTATTCCGGAATGTCGAAGCTCACGCGCACATGGCTTTGCGCGCCGAGATGATAAATCTCATCCGGCTTCAATTCATAAAGAAGTTTCACCAAATTCACCGAGTCGCTCAGGTCCCCGTAATGCAGAAACATTCGGACTCCGTTGATGTGGGGATCGGCGTAAAGATGATCGATGCGTGAGGTGTTAAACGTGCTGGCCCGGCGAATGATCCCGTGCACCTCATAGTCTTTTTCCAGAAGGAAATCGGCCAGATAGCTCCCATCCTGTCCGGTGATTCCGGTGATGAGGGCGTTCTTCATGCGCAGGGTTCCGGTCTAGCGCGAATGCGCAGGTCAAGCAACCGAATTACAACCGTCCACTACTCCATTACTCAACCACTCCATCACTTCACTCCGGCGGCGAAATCATGATTCGCGCCAGAACAGCGCGCTGCGCGGAGACAAGCTCCGCGATGCCTTTGCGCCCAAGCGCCAGCATTTCGTCCAGTTGCGCTTGCGCAAAGGTCGCTTCCTCACCCGAGCCTTGGACCTGCACGAATTCGCCGTCCTCGGTAGCCACGAGACTGAAATCGACGGTGACAAGCTTGTCCTCTTCATAGTTAAGATCGACAATGGCGCGCCCGTCGAGAACGCCGGCGCTCACCGCGGCCACCAATTTTCGCACCGGCGGCACGTCGATCTTTTTTTCCTTCGCAAGTTTCCGGCAGGCCATCGCGACGGCTAAACTGGCCCCGGTAATGGCTGCAGTGCGTGTGCCACCGTCAGCTTGCAAGACGTCGCAATCCACCCAGATCGTGCGTGGCCCCAGCTTTTCAAGATCGACAACCGCTCGCAGCGATCGCCCAATCAAACGTTGGATCTCGGTGCTGCGGCCATCGAGTCGGCCCTTTGTGATGTCGCGGGGTTTTCGCGTGTGTGTCGAGTATGGAAGCATCGAGTATTCGGCCGTAAGCCAGCCGCCCGTTACGCCTTGCTCTTTCATCCATCGGGGCACGTTTTCCTCGATGGTCACCCCGCAAATCACATGCGTGTTACCCATGGCAACAAGCACTGAGCCGCCGGCAAAAGGCGCGATGCCCAAATCGAACGTAACCGGGCGCAATTCATCGTCACGCCGCCCATCGATTCGATTCATGGCGGCAAAGGTAGATCGTGCGCAGTCGATCGTCATCGAGGAGTTTTATCCCTCACAAAAGTGGCTGCGCTCGACCCAATTGAAGCCTTGCGCTATGAGTGAATTTCAATAATTGATGTTATGGCCGAGCACAGTAGTTTCGAAAAACTGGTCGCGGAAGAAGAAAGAAGATCACCGAAAGCCGCCCCACGGATGCCCAAGCGAAAATGATAAGCGGTCACGCGGTGAGGTGATCGTCGATGTCCGGGAAAAAGACGAGTGGGATGAAGAACACATTTCCGATGCGATTCATCTCAGCCGCGGAACGATCGAGCTGGACATCGAAGAAAAAATTCCAGACTTGAATCAAATGATCATCACTCATTGTGGCGGAGGCGGCCGTTCCGCGTTGGCGGCCGAGAATCTGCAAAAGATGGGCTACAAAAACGTCCGTTCCATGGCCGGCGGCTTCAAAGCCTGGAAAGCCGCTGGTTTGCCGATGACGAAGTGAGTTGACCAACTCTGTTGACCAACTTATTTTCTTCTGATGAAAACGATCCTGGTTTCTGAGTTCAAGGCGAAGTGTATCGGCTTACTTAAGCAGGTTCAGAAGACGAAAAAGCCGCTGGTCGTCACCTTGCGCGGCAAACCGCTCGCGCGAGTCGAACCGATCGTGCAGCCAAAAAAGCGAGTGCGACTGGGCGCCTTGAAAGGCTGGATGGAAATCAAGGGCGACATCATCCATTCGAACATGGAAAAAGATTGGCTCGTGCAGTGAGATATCTGCTCGACACGCACGTTTGGATTTGGAGCCAGGAAAACCCGGAACGGCTCGGCACGAAAACCCGGCACGAATTGGCCGATCTGGATGCGGAGCGCTTCGTCTCGCCGATCTCCACGCTTGAAATCGCACGGTTGGTTCATATCGGACTGTTGCGTCTGAAACACGCCTTCGCCGAATGGAAGAACCTTTCGCTCGCGAATCTTCATGCTGAAACGATTGGCCTCACGCATGAAATCGCCTGGGATGCCTACAACTTACCCGGGAAATTTCACAACGATCCAGCTGACCGCGTGCTGGTGGCCACGGCCAGGATCGAAAGGCTAACGTTGATGACAGCGGACGATTTGATTCTCAAATATCCGCACGTAAAAGCGCTATGCGCGACTACCTGACAGCAATCCACAAAAACGTCCGCAACATCGCCGGCGGCTTCAAAGCGTGGAAAACTGCCGGATTGCCGGCGACGAAGTAGCACAGCCATCCTCGCTGTGGGTCTGGGCTTTGGCGTGTCCCGGTCACTCGTCCTCAGCATCGGCACTACGAGTGGACCACGGTAATTTGGGATTAGCCGATCGAAGCTGCGCCACCTCATCCAAGAGAGATAAAAAGTAATCACGAATCGCCCTGAGGTGATCATCTTCACCCATAAACGCGCTCAGAGAAGCCCGCTTCCATATGCGGGGCCATTCTGCGTCGTTCAGATCCTTGTCGTTCCATCCAGTAATTTTCTTCGCGAAGCTGCGGAAGCCCGCAATCACGTCGTTAGAAATTCGTGATTTTGGATTGACGCCAAGCTCCACCCCAAGCGACGGGGGCTTAGCAGGGTCCGCATTAGGCAGCCAGTATCCGAGAAGGCATTCAAAATCCCAGTTCGGACCGATCTCGACGTACATGATGTACCTGTCGAACCGACGAAGCTGCGAAAACGCCTTCGCTTGAGAGCTCACTTTTCCGAGAATTTTTTCAAACTTCGTGCTTACTTCAGTCCAAAGTGTTTCGTCCATCAGGGCCGTCGCGCCAACGAAATTGCTCAACGCGAGACTGTCGATTGCTGTGAATTGGTTTCGTACTGCCATTCTATTTTCCTCCATGAACAGCTTTAATTGTTGCGCAAGCCCATCGCTGTCCACATGGGCTGTAAGATGTTGGTAAAACTGGAACCAGCGCGCCATGATTACGTCAGCGCGCGGAATTTCGAAATCGCGAGTGACATAAATGATTTCGCTGCAATCGTAACCTTCCTGCTTCTCAATGACCTTTGCATATTTTGGCAGCTGCCCTGGATTTTCCGTTGAGTCGACTTTCGACTCGACAAAGATAATTTCACGCAGGCTATTGCCCGACATACGAATCACCATGTCCACACGGCTTCCGGGTTCATTTTCCTCGAGGGCGGCGAACCGGGCTTGCGTTTCGACGGATATCACTTTTGTCATGTGACGATTGGCCGCGCCAATAGAGCGTAACCATTCCATTGTCAGTTCGGGCGAATTCCGAAGTACCTGTGCAACGATCTCCGTGTGGAAATCCTCCAGTTCGAACCTGTCCTTGCGGTAGAGACGTCGCAGTTCCTCAAACAAGCTCATTGGTGATATGAAAATAGGCGTGGAGTTAGCTGCGATCAGCAGACCAATTTTTCCGCACAAAGGCAAGACTGACGGGAAGGAAGACCTAGAGTTCCGCCGGCGGCTCCGGGTGTGGATCGTAGCCGAGCAGCGGCATCCAGAAAGTTTGGACGCGCAAGCCGTCCACGTTTCCCTCGAGAGTTAAGGAGCGCGTGCCTTTGTAGGTGTTGAGAAGAGTTAGGAATTTCTTCGCTGGCAACGTAACCGCGCCGTCCTCAAGGACGAATGCCTCGATGCCGACGACATCACCTTTGCACTTCACAAAGACGCGCCCCGCGCAAGCCGACAGTGTGACCGCGTCCTCTTCGCTGATCTTGTCCGCTTCACTCGGACGTGAGGCCACGGCTTTGAGCACCGTTTGAAGCGCACGGCGACCAATCGTGAATTTCATAGCCGTGTATTCGGTTCACCCTTTTAAGCGGTCGGTGTCGATTTCGCGTTTTGGTGATCGGATTGTATCGGGATTCCAAGGTCTTTCCGCACTTTCTCCCGCAGAATCTTTTCGATTCCGCGCTTGAATTTCAGCAATTCCTTTTCAGCATCGAGCATGAGCGCTAAATCGTTTCCCGGCGCGATCAGTTGAATCTCTTTGTCGGGATTTTTTTTCAGTTCTGATAGCAGCTGAAGCCCTCGAGTTGCGGCGTGCAATGCGCGGGCAAGATGAATTTTGACGATGCCGCTCAGTGCATCGCGTCTAAACGGTTGCTCCAGCGGCATGTGTTCCCAAGCCGCCAATGCATCATCCCAGCGCTGAATACGTGAGTAATACTCGCCGAGGCCAGTTAAAAGCACGCTTTGCTCGAAGCGGTCTGTGGTACTGCGAAGCGCTTTCGCACATTGACTTGCCAGCAGTTGAGCTTCCTCCAGCTTGTTGAGTTTCAGCAGAGCGTCCATTCCGAAAAGTACATCTGGGTAGGTCGGGCGCCTGACATCAATGAATTGTACGGCAATTTCGCGATCGTTGAGGGATGCGTATATCCCAAGCATGTCGGTGCGCACCTTGCGCTTGAACCTTCGAGACTGGCGATTGTATGCTGCTTCAAGCTTGGTCCTCCATCTTTTGAAACTGCTTCCATAAACACCGATCGTGCGCACAGCCACACTGAACTCATCCGGAAGAATGCGGCGCTTCTCCAACACTTTGCGGGTCAATCGCAGCGCCTCGTCTTTCATTCCGATATCGATGTAGCCGGATATTTCAGCGGCGATGGATGAGTCGTAAACGCAGCCTGCCGTACGCTCGCTGCACATAACTCGCGGATTCACTGGTTCGGTCTGTTCCATGCATGTAGTTTCGTGAAATTCGTGTCACGAAACCCGGACAACATTTGGGGACAAATGTGATGGAAAGAGCAAACCCACGAAGAAGTTCGTCGCTTCAGAGCGACCTGAAATGTCTTGCCGCGCTGGCGTATCACCGGCTGGAAAACAGCAAAGATTTGGTTCAAAAGTTTCATACCTTCCGCAGAGCTGATCACGCCGATTTGGATCATCTCCAAAAATTGTACGAGTGGCTGTTCGTTCCGATTGCGCTCTGGCCGATCGATATTGAAGGACTATTTCGCGCCGCGCTTGGTCGCGCCGAGTCCGGCAAACGGCTGGATAAACACGTGATTCTTCTGATCGATTTGCTTCCGCCGCTGCCGAGTGAGCGAACACAACGGGCTTCAACACGGCAACTACGAGCCACAAATCCGCGCCCGTCACAAATGTGACCAGGTCGAATCTGAACTCGCGCGCGATCGAACGTTTCAAGCGCAATGGAACGCGATTAAGACGCAGTTTGACGTAACCAAGTTCGCCGATCATAAAGGCATAATTCGACGCCACCTGGTCGGTGAGCGCAGCATGCGCGAAGACTGGGCATTTCGCTGGGCGAAAGCAGCGGACCGTTTTCATTCCGTTTTCGATGTGTTTTGCCAGCGATGGAACCTCTACGGAATGCGCTGGGATCATCCGTTGCTCCTCAAGCTGACGGTGAACCTGACGCCGTTTGGAACGATGATCTTTATTCCGGCTTATTGGAGTTTCGATTCGAAGCGCGATCTGAATTGGCGCGCCATCACGGCGCTGCACAAAGCGCGCGGCGTCCGGAAGCAGGGACCAAAGCTCAGCGCAAATCAATTGGCTGCGCGCTTGGAAGCCATCCACGCTTCAAAGCTTTCGAAAGAAGCCGATGCCCGAAAACTAAAAGGCGAGGCAAGAATATGGTGGATGCTGAAAAAGTTGAAGAGGGATCCACGGACGGATGAACGGCAGCTCCGCAGAATTCTAGCGAAGAGTCGGGACGGGTCTTAACCGCCAACGGCCTGATAATGGCCGAGGCCGCGCCTCCACATGGCGTTTGCCGATGCCCAGGCGAGCAAAAGCCAGCCAGTTTGAATTAGCAGCGCTTGCACCAAGTCGGGCCCTTTCAGTCGGCCGAGGAAAATGGCGACTGGACAAAACAGCTCGTAGTAAAACGGCAGCCATTTCATCACCGCCTGGATTCCCGCCGGCATGATGTCGATGGGAAACATTTGGCCGCCGAGGAAATATTCGAACGAGTAAACAATGAAAACGATGGTCGAGATTTCCAGGACCCAGAACGCCATCATCGCCAGGCTGTAAGTGATGAAGAATTGAATAAATGCCGCCATTAGGATCGATAGCGTCGCGAAGAGATAAGTTAGCGGATCGCGCGGCAGCACTATGTAACCGCGAAAATAAAAGAAGATCAACGCGATTGGCGGCAGAGTAACGAATGTGTAAACGAGACGGCCGCTCAAAAAAATGCTGAACCGATAGCCGAGATAACTCATCGGCTTGGTCAGCAACGCATTGATCTGGCCTTCGCGAATGTCAGCCGCGATCTGCCATTCGTCTTCCGTCGGCGTGACCAGATTGCTCACCAGGATCGTGAGCAAATAATAATAAATCATCGAGCTGTAATCGTAGCCGTGCAGCCCGCCGCCGCGTTCTTTGAAGATGGCGCGCCAGAGAAAAACCGTGCCTGCCAGAGGAATCAACCCAAAGAGGGCCCGCAGAAAGTAGTTCCAGCGATACACGAATGTGTTCTGCAGCCCGATGTTAAAGACCGAAACGTACTTGTCGACTTTCATGCGGTTTTCTTCCTAGCGAGTTCAACCGCGAGATTTATGGCGGCGATCATGCTGTCGGGACGGGCGATTCCTTTGCCAGCAATCTCAAACGCGGTGCCATGATCGGGACTCGTGCGCGGAAAAGGCAGACCGAGGGTCACGTTCACGCCATTGTGAAATGCGTGCAGTTTCAGCGGGATCAATCCTTGATCGTGATACATGCAGAGAACGGCATCGAATTCATTTTCGACCGCTCGATGGAAAACTGCGTCGGGAGAAATGGGGCCGGTGAAGGTGGGCTGTGATCGCTGATCGGTGATCGATGATCGGTTCAACTCGGCAACCGCAGGCGCGATGATTTCGATTTCTTCGCGCCCGATCTTGCCGGACTCGCCGGCATGCGGGTTCAGACCCGCGACGGCAATCCGGGGGGTGCTTTTTGATCGACAGCAAAGAAAATCAGCGAGCAACAAACCAACACGGACAATCTCCGATTGCCTGAGAGCGGTTACGACATCGCGCAAAGGAATGTGCGTGGTGACCAGCGCGACGGTGATTTTTCCGCCGGTCAAACACATCGCGAAATTTTTCACGCCGCAGCGCTCGGCAAAAAATTCGGTTTGCCCCGGAAATTTAAAGCCAGCTTCATACATCCGCGCCTTGTGGACCGGCCCCGTCACAACCGCGTCGAGCTCACCGCGTCGAGCTAACGTGACCGCTTCTTCCAGCGCGGCCGCGGCAGCACGCCCTGTTTCAAGGCTCGGCACACCCAATGAACAATTGGGATATTTCCCGACGACAACATATTCGGCAGCTGCCGGCAGCGATTTTGAGCTGAGCGCCGCTCGAACAATCTCCGGCCCGATGCCGGCGCGATCTCCGAGCGTGATGCCAATGCGGACAGGCATCAGACACCTTCATCAACGCTGCGCTGTGTAGCAAGCGGCGCAGCACGTGATTTGATCTAGTGTACGAAGCTGCAGCGCGTTGTTAGGCGCAAGCTCTGTCCCTTCAATATTTTCCAAAGCGAACGCCCGTCCTTGTATTGAATGTCAGCGATGCGCCATCCCATTTTCGTTCGCTGAAGTGCGAAGACGATCTCTTGGTCGACCCCCATATTCTTAAATCGGGCCGCCACGTACCGTGACCCTTTTTTATTAGGGAGCACGACCAGGTTGAAATCCGAGATTTCAAAATCCTGAGCATCGTACAGGGGATCGAAGTCGATCTTACCCACTTCGCCTTTTGAGTCCTCTTGGTCCTTAAGATAGAGGTCAAGGAGCGGTTTGTGAAAATAGTTTGGAAGTAGTTTCTTGCTG
>QHOW01000143.1 GCA_003219435.1 Verrucomicrobiota bacterium
CGTTGGAATATAATGCCTGTCGAGTACTCGCGCTCTATCCATCAAATCGGCGTCCGGTTTTGCTTGTTCCGGCAATGCATTTAGCAGTGCAATCAAAACATGCCCCCATGCTTCCTTATGCAGGTGCTGAAATAGCGCTTTGACCGCTTTCTCGGCTGCTTGTTGGCAGGCAAAAGCGGACCATTCATAATGACCAGCATCGCGGGCGCTGCGAGCGAGGCGCAAATCCGCTTCAGCTTGTCTGAACCAATCCTGCGTGCGCTCAGCCATAGATGCTTAGCATGCTATCGCCTTCGACAAATTCAGCAAGCAGTCGCCACGAACCCGAAATATTCGCGCTGCCAGAAGGGAATGGCCTCACCCCGCCTGGACCCGCGCGCGAGCGCTGAACGGTTTAATGAAATTGCCCGGCAACCGTTTCTCGTCGTCTGGCGCTGCGCCGGCGGCATTGGCGAGTGCTTCTTCCTCGGCGGAGAGAAACGGTTTGAAGCGATTCTTATCGATCGCTTTCATGAAGGCTTCATGCGGTGAAACAATGCCTTTTTCGAGCAATGCCCAAATTGCGTCGTCCATGAATTGCATACCCTGAGCCCTTCCGGAAACGATCACATCCTGGAGCTTTTGCGTCGCGCCTTCGCGAATGATGGCGGCGACGGCAGCATTCGCGACCAGAATTTCGTTTACGGCGATCCGGCCCGGGCGGTCGGATCTTCTTAAAAGCAACTGCGCAACGACGCCGCGAAGAGAGTTCGCGAGCATGGCACGGGCCTGCGGTTGCCGGTCAGCTGGGAACATGTCCACCATACGATCAACCGTCTTGCGAGCGTTGTTTGTGTGCAGCGTGCCGAACACGAGAAGACCGGTCTCGGCCCCAGTAAGCGCGAGGGAGACCGTTTCGAGATCGCGCATTTCACCCACCAGCACAATGTCGGTGTCCTCGCGCAGTGCCGCCTTGAGCCCAGCGGCAAACGAACTCGAATTCCCAGGCACTTCCCGCTGTGTGATCGTGCTTCGCTTGTTATCGTGCACGAATTCGATTGGTTCTTCGATTGTTACTACGTGCTTGGAAAAGTTTTGATTGATATAGTCGATCAGCGCGGCTTGCGTCGTGGTTTTTCCGGAACCGGTTGGGCCGGTAACAAGGACAAGGCCGCCGCGGAGGTGGGCAAATTCTTTTACAATCACCGGGATCCCCAACTCCTCGAGTGTAGCAATCTTGGTGGGAATCAGACGAAATGCCGCGCTGTAACCATTCGACTGCTTGAAATAGTTAGTGCGAAAACGAGACGCCTCGTCCATCTCGTAAGCAAAATCCAGGTCCCCATGCTGCTCGAAAATTTCCCAGTTGTGCGGACCGCAAACTTCGCTCATCATCTGCACGGCTTCCTCTCGTTTTACCGGCTCCGCGCGGATGGGCATGATATCGCCATGCATGCGCATTTTCGGCGGTTCACCTTCGCCGATATGCAGATCGGATCCGCCATGCTTCACAATTACGCTTAGAAATCGATCGAGATAAGCCATGCTAAAAGTGGAAAACTTAGGTAAGAAGGAAAAAACCGGAGATTACATTTTGAGATGTTTGCGCATCATCTGTTTCTGGTCGGCGCGCGCGTAGGTTTCATCGGCGCTGATCAGACCACGATCATAAAGATCGATCAGTGTATCGTCCATCAAACGCATACCTTGTTTTTTACCCGTCTGAATAATGCCCGGCAACATGTATGTTTTTGCTTCGCGAATGACGTTGGCCACAGCCGGCGTATTCGTGAGAATTTCAAGCGCCAGCACGCGCCCGGTGCCATCCTTTTTTGGTATTAACTGGTGACTAATGACTCCGCGCAAAGATTCCGCAACCATCACCCGGACTTGTTCCTGTTGATCGGCCGGAAACACATCGAGTAATCGATCAAGTGTGCGCGAAGCATTACTCGTGTGCAGTGTCGCCAAGACAAGATGCCCGGTCTCGGACGCGGTGATGGCGAGTGAAATCGTCTCCAAATCGCGCATTTCGCCAATCATGATCACGTCCGGATCTTCCCGGAGCGAAGCGCGCAGCGCCGTGGCGAAAGACTCTGTGTGCGTAAAAACCTCGCGTTGCGATACGTGGCAGTTTTTCGACGCAATAATGTATTCGATCGGATCCTCAAGCGTGATAATGTGATCGCGCCGCTCCATATTTATCTGCTGGATCATCGCCGCGAGCGTCGTCGATTTACCGGTGCCGACCGAACCTGTCGCTAAAATCAGGCCGTTTTGATAACGGGTAAGTAACTTGAGATGCTCCGGCAATCCGAGTTCGTCCATCGTCCGCACGTTTGTGTTAATCACGCGGAATACAATCTCGATTCCGAGCCGCTGGCGTACCACGCTGGTGCGATAACGGGCGAACTCGTTTGCATAGGCAAAATCGGAATCTCCGCGCGTGTTGAGTTCCGTCTTGTACACGTCAGGAACAAAACTTTCAGCCAGGGCCGCGGTTTGCTCGCCGGTTAGTGGCGGTGCGTCGGGCCAGATCGGTTCCAAGGCTCCATGCAAACGCCAGATGGGTTGTGCGTTCACAGCCAGATGGACATCGGAGGCGCCGGCTTTTTGCCCGATCTCGAGATATTCATCTACGTGTCCCAGCGGATGCGATTTGACTGGAATGTCCGGGGCCTTTGCGATCATGGCGCGCTGTCGAGATGATTATGCGATGCAGAGGCCGGACGTAAATCCTAAAACAAGCTCACTGCTTTCTTGATCGGCGAGATTGCCCCGCAACACCGATCAGCCGATTTCTGACAAACTCGACAACAACCGGCCGAACCAGGCTCGCCGCGATTTTCAGCGCACCCAAGGCAAATCCAGTTTCAAGAAGCTTCATCTTGGATTTGCGGCCGCTCTTTGCATCGATGTAAATCTTCTTCTTCCGGACGGGCAGGAGGACGACGAGGGCGCCAACGGCCGCCGCCGCTGTAATCCACGAAACTGTTTGTTCTCGAAACGATCGCCGAATTTTCCTCGGAAAATCCAATTCATAATGCAAACCGCGCAAGTCGCGCGACACGCGTTCACGTGAACTGGCGATTTCTGCTCTTAGCTCGTCGGTCGATCTGTCGTGTCCAGATTTTTCAGCCATTCGCGATCTTTCTTTAATTCAGCCATCGTCACGCGAAAGACCGGCTTGGTTATCCGGCTGCGTGCGACCAGAAGCAGTCCTAACGCGATAAGAAAATGCACTCCAGCAGCGGCTAGCGCAGTCCATAGCCACGAAATCCGAGCGAGATGCGCCAGGCCAACAATGGCGCTGGAAATAAGAAAAACATATCCCAGCACGGAGAGGAACAGAGCAAGAATCAGGCAAGCGACGAGGACGAGCAACTGCACCAGCGCGGCTTTCGACTCCTGAGCGAGAAGAACAAAGCGGCTTTCGAAAAATTCCGCAAGGGCGCTTGCCAGCGCCAACAAATTTGCCAGCAAACCGGCATGCCCCGACGGATTGCGGGACCGAGTAGGCTCGCTGATCATTCGACCGCAGCGCGATCAACGCCGGAAGATCAGGCCCAGGACAAACCCGATTCCGAGCGCGGTAACGACCGCCTTGGTCGGGTTTTCGCGCACGTATTGCTCGGCATCTTCTTGAAATGTGCGGGCGCGATCGGTCGCATCGCCCCAGGCTTGTTCTGCCTTGCCACGCGCTTCGCCCCAGGCTTGCTCCGCCTTGCCGCGGTATTCTCCCGCGATGGCGCCTGCTGCGGATTTCAAATCCTCGGCCGCTT
This sequence comes from Verrucomicrobiota bacterium, assembly GCA_003219435.1. Taxonomy (GTDB): domain Bacteria; phylum Verrucomicrobiota; class Verrucomicrobiia; order Chthoniobacterales; family UBA10450; genus Udaeobacter. The sequence continues at coordinate 3,762 of QHOW01000143.1, forward strand.
TACGCGCATGTTGTTTGCTGCTTTCCAATTTGTCTTGCGCATCTGTCGTACCAGACCCTTCTTGTTTTGATTTATTCTCTTCAGGCATTGCTAATCTCCTTTTGATTTCCGTCCCAAGTATCCGCGCGCTTCTGGGTTTCAGCAAACGCGCGGGGGAATAAATTGCTTTTTTACTGGAAAACGCAATTCGTGAGCTGGTCGCGCGTATAACTTTCGTTAAGCAAAGGTGCTACCTCGACGAGCCTTTAGCGTCACTGTTCGCGAAAAATAATCCGGGCCTTTGTGAGATCGTAGGGTGAAAGCTCCAATGAAACTTTGTCACCCGGAACGATTCGGATGAAATGCTTGCGCATTTTGCCCGAGATATGGGCAAGGACATTACGCTGCCCCGGAAGATCGACACGAAACATCGTGCCCGGTAACACTTGCGTCAGCGTGCCTTCCGTCACGATCTGTCCTTCCTTCGGCATCGCGCCGAAATATATTCGCGAACGTGCATCTCTCAAGGGTAGTGCGGGTCTCGTCCGGCAGCTGCCGGGAGCGAGCGCGTCCTCCGCTAGCTTAAAATTTTGGATCTTAGCGCAGTTGCTCCAGCGATACGGTCGGCAAATACTCTCCGAGTTCCTGACGTTTCCACCACGCGCCAGATTGGCGATGTTCCTCCACAGTAGTGAAACGGTAACGATAAAAACTTGCCCGAATGTAGCGCGGCGGCTGATCTGGAAACGGATTGCGCGAAAGTAATCGGCTCACATCGCCCGACCCTTGCAGGAGCCTGACGACCAATCCGCCAAACCAGGGATTTTGTTGCGGAGTACCCAAGGTGGCAAACCACATTTGCCAATCGAGCCGCGGTTGGTGTGGGGCGCACCAGCCTGGCGCGCGTTGCACGTCCCCTGGTTTCCATTTGAATTCGTACGGAAGCCAATCAATCCCGTCAGCGCTGCCTTCGATCACAATTTCGCCGCGGTCCTTCGTCATTACACGAAAAAGTCCATAGCCGTTCACGATCCGAAATGCTTCGACACGGCCATAAACAGCTGCAAGCGGGCGCGGCCACGGAGCATCCGGTTTAAACGCGGTGAAAATGAGCCAAGCATTGACGGGGATGGTGAGAACAATCACCGCGATGGCCCCGTAAATCGACAATCTATAACTGTAGCGGCGGTCTATGACCGCCTCATATTTTCGGCCGATCGCAGCGTCGTTAATCAAGAATAAACACAACGCGATCGTAAGCAGGTTGAAGAAGCAGTAGTTGCCTGTGACAGCAATCGCGATTTGCAAAAAAACGATCAAGCCAGCAGCGATGAGCCGTGGCCGGCGGGGCGCCCAGATGAAAAATGGCGCAATGATCTCCACCGCGAGGCAAAACGCGACCGAGAAATGCTTGAACCACTCCGGGCTTTTGTCTGCCCACCACCCAAACGCAGTCGGTAGCGGTTGCGACCAGTAATGATAATCGAGCGCCGTGAGCGCGCTCCAATGAAATGAGTGATTAAGCCAGCCCCAGGAATCATCACCGCTGGTTAGCTTCACCACACCAGACATCAGCATCAGTTTGAAAAGCAGCAGCTTGAGCAGAAACAGCGCTGCGCGCGAGACTGGTGGTTCGCGTCCACGCTTTGGCCAACTTTGCCACGGGCCAAGAAAGATCGCCAAAAAACCCGTCTCCAGCAGCAGAATGTCCCATTGAAAGCTCAGAAAAGCTT
>QHOW01000144.1:0-5625 GCA_003219435.1 Verrucomicrobiota bacterium
AAAGTGATCGGTCGCCCAGTTTACAGTTATCATCTGGCGGCGATCGGTTTTTGGAGTTACGCGCTGTTCTCGAGCTGGACCGGAATGCAGCGGCTCGTCGATGGCCCCTTCCCGGCGTGGATGGTCACCGCGAGCATTGCAGCGACCATCCTCACCATCATTCCTGTCGCGACCGTCGGCCTCAATCATCACATGACCATGCAGGGCTATTTTCCCCTCATGCGCTACAGCCCGACGCTGCGGTTCACAGTGTTCGGCGCCATGTCATACACGGTGTTTAGTCTCGTTGGTGTTTTGATCTCGCTGCGTTCCGTGGCGCGCTACGTGAACTTCAGCCAGGCGAGCATCGCTTATTCCCATCTCGGTCTTTACGCGTTTTTCACCATGGTGATTTTCGGTTCGATGTACTACATCGTGCCGCGACTGATTGGGCGCGAATGGCGCTACGCGTCACTGATCAAACTGCATTTCTGGGCATCGGCCTATGGTATCGGCCTGATGACGCTCATGCTGCTTGCTGGCGGCTTCCTCCAAGGCGCGGACATGGGAGACCCGTCGCTAGCTTTCAGCGAGACCACCGAAACGGTCCTGCCCTATCTGCGTGGGCGCAGCCTGGCCGGCATCTTGCTCACTGTGTCGCATTTTATTTTCGCATATCACTTTGGTCTGATGCTTTTGGGATTGGGCCGACAATCGACTGTCCCAACGTTCCTCAATCCAGTTGAGGCGGAGGGTCCTGAAACGCACTTATGAAAGGCCTAGCTCCGCTCTTTCTAGGAATCTTCGGCACGTTCGCTTTCTCGTGGGTGGGATTGACGGTCATTCCGAATTGGCAAATCGGACATCTCAATCCGCAGTCCGACGAGGAAGGCACGGACATTTATCCAATGCCGCAATCGGGAATGGTCGAGCGCGGCGCGCGTGTTTACGCTGCGAACGGCTGCATTTATTGTCACAGCCAGCAAGTGCGCGCCGATTACGCGGGTGCCGATATCGAGCGCAAATGGGGAGAGCGTCGTAGCGCGCCGCGCGATTACATTTTTGAGCGGCCGGTATTTCTCGGAAAAATGCGCATGGGCCAGGACATTGCAAACATTGGCGCTCGCGCCCCGGCGGAAAAGGAAAACGCTCCGCCCGCCGGCGCCGGAAGTCCCGCAGCTTCACCCGCGCCGCAAGGGGGCGCACCCGCACCCAGCGCCGCTCCGTCCGGAGCAAATCCAAGTCCTCCTCCGCCAAAGGCCGGTTCGCCGGCACCGGCCGCACCATCTCCAAAAACGGCTGCGTCGCCTTCACCAGCGAGTTCTCCTGCAACGTCGCCGGCAAACGTGGGTTCGCCCGCGCCCGGCGCTCCGTCCGGGGCAAGCCCAGCCCCAGCAGGCACCGCTTCGCCGCCTCCAGTCTCGCCCGCTTCCAAACTAACCGGATCGCCCTCCCCGGCGAGTTCTCCTGCGGCGGCCGCATCACCGGCATCGGCCGCCACGTCGCCAGCGCCAGCCGCGTCAGCGACTCCGAAGCCGACTGCATCACCTCCGCCCGCGGGCTCTCCGGCGACATCGCCATCAGTTCCACGTCCAAAAGAGTCTCCGGTTTCAACATCGGCACCGGTGGCTGCCGGTGGGAGGCCGGCGCCTGCCGCGCCATGGCCTGAAATCACGGCTGGCGAACCGCCGATGTATTCTGTCGCCTGGCATCATGTTCACCTTTATTCGCCGCGCAGTATCAACGTCGATTCGGTCATGCCCTCCTATCGCTTTCTTTATCAGACGCGCCGCATTAGTGATGCGCCTTCAGCTGAGGCTTTACATCTGACCGGGTCCGATGCGCCATCCGAAGGTTGGGAAGTTGTTCCTACGTTTGATGCAAAATGTCTCGTCGCCTATTTGATGTCGCTCAATCAATCGCATCCTTTGAAAGAAGTCAGATCGGCCGGGCCGGCGGCGGCATTACCGGCGACGGCGCCAGCGCCATCGCCAGCGGCGGCGCCGGCAAAATGACAATGCGATGAACGAGGAAACTCCAAAACCGACACCCCCGAAAGCATTCGGGGTTGGCCAGGGAATGGATTACGGCGAACTGGCAGATGTGCACCAGGTGCACGCCGCCGTTCAGCGCGAAAAACGGGAACCCCGTGTCGGCGCCGAACCGCTCTCGATTTGGCTAATCGCAATTTACGGGCTGGCGGTGTTTTTTGGCGGTGCCTATCTCGGCCGTTATTCCGGAAACTTTAGCGGTGACGGACTTGACCCGCTCGGTGGCGCACCGCGCGTTGCGAAAAAAGCCGGTGGACCTCAAGGCGCCGAGCAGGTCGCGGAACTTTCCCCGCGTGATCGCGGCAAAAAGATTTTTGCGGCCAATTGCCAGACCTGCCATCAAGCCAACGGGCTCGGTGTGCCGGGTCAATATCCGCCGCTGGCAGGTTCGGAGTTTACAACCGGCGGCTCGCGTCGGCCGGCGGAGATCGTTATGAAAGGTTTGCAAGGTCCAGTCACAGTCAAAGGTCAAAAATTCGGCACGGCGGTCATGCAACCATGGGACAAAACCTTGACCGACCAAAAAATTGCTGACGTTCTCACGTACGAGCGGAGCGAGTGGGGCAACAGTGCCAGCCCAGTCACTGCCGAGCAAATTGCCGCTCTGCGCAAAGAGCTGGCCAACCATCCAAATTCATTCACTGAACCTGACATATTGGCGATCCCCGCTGATCAGGATCTTTCCGGCGGCGCTTCCGCGGGCGGCACGCCGCCAAAACCGGGCGAAGCCGCAAAGCCGGGCGAGCCGCCCAAGCCACAAGGGTAGCGCACGTAGCGCTGGGCAAAACTGCGCTCGTCAGGACGATTCTCGGGGAAAAAGCTTAAAAGCAACGGATTGCTACTCCGTGGCAACACTTGAACTAGAAATTTTTCCGTTTTCACGCCTAGCGAGGAGCCCTTCACTTTTATTTACCGGGTTTTTTAAGCGAATAATTAAAAAAGGCCGCTTCGCGGGTGCTGCGCCGACCATCGGAATCAGCGGATAAAATGCTATAGCGGGCGAGACGACGAGAATTTCCAAGTGGCTGGTAAAGCTCGCGCACTGACCAATGGTACGCGTTGGAAACAAAAACAAAAGCGCCACGCCGTGCGGCTTTTGCGACGGCAGTCGCTAGGCGACGCTGATCTTCCCAAGAAAACAGCACGTCGTTATACTTTAAGAACCCGTTGTTGTTATGGGTAACAGTATAAGGCGGATCGACGTACAGAAAATCGCCCTTCGTTGCTTCGGCAATAACGCTTTCAAAATCTGACGTTCGAAAATTCGCCCGACGCAGACGCGCTGCGACGTTAACTAAGTAACCACGGGAGAATTTTACTCGCTCTTTTGAGCCCAGTGGCACATTAAACTCTCCGCGGAGATTGACGCGGTAGATGCCATTAAAGCAAACGCGATTCAGGTAAATAAATCGTGCTGCTCGACCGAATGCGGAGCGTGGGAATTCAGCGCGTACTCCATAATAGAATTTTTTGCTATGTCGCCGATCATATCTGCTAAGCCAACGTGAAACTACGTCTGGTCGATCTCGGACGGCACGATACGTCGCGATGAGTTCGCGATTTGTATCCGCCAGAATTGCGTTCTGCGGATTGAGGTAAAAGAAAACGGCCCCACTCCCCAGAAATGGTTCGATGTATCTTTCAAACTTTTGTGGAAAAAGATCAGAGTATCGAGAGACTAACCATCTCTTGCCTCCTGGCCACTTTAGGAACGGCTCAAGAGCGGATTCTGTTTCCATTGGCTCGATCCGCTGTAACACTGTCACGTACTGCCCGCAGATTCTCGTTCAATCGAGTGTAGATGTAATCGATGTACTCGAAGTCTTCCAACTTGTAGTGTCTCTCACGGCTCGGGTGAGCGGATATTCGACGCAGTTCGTTAACTCGGTCCATCCATTTTACATTCTTAGCGTATCCTTTTTCGCCAGGATCCGGGATATCGAAAACATTTTGGAAACGCGGCCAATTTTGTTTGTTCTCGATGATTTTTTTATAATCGACGACATCCAGATAGTGTTCGAGTGGTATTCGATCATCTTCATCGGCATCGAGCGATCTGGCATACGCCTTTGCTTTCATTTCCTTGTCGGTTAATCCCTTGTGCCAATAGGCGTCTTTGGCTTCGCCGTACGTTTCACGAAGAGCTTTGAAGATGTAGTCTTGCGTCGCAACGACGATCTCTTTGATCTTCCTATCAGCCGTGCCGATGTTCTCTTCCGATTGTTCGGCTTCCCATTCCTCCATTCCTTCCGGTTCAAAATCGGGGAAGCGAGCTTTCACAATCTTGCACAGCCGGAAGTAGTACTCCGGAGGGCCTCCAGATCCAAACGGCACTTTGAATTGTTGTTCCATTTTCTCATCGGAGGCACGGTTCATAAAATCGAGAACCGGTTGAAGGAATTCCTCAAGGTCCGACATTATTTCTTCCACAGTTAATTCTTTCGCTGACGTGGCAACATTAACCTCAGAATAACGGATGAGCGCAGCGAGCAGCATAACGTACGCTTGTACCGCGACATTGGTGCACAATTGCCCAGCACGTCCTTTTTCCCACTGGTTGGGATTTGCATCTCGAATGTGCTCAAAATAAGTCGTCAATACCGACCAAGCTTTGTCGAGAGTTTCGCTGTCTGTCGCTCCGCACAGCGGCCCCAGTTCATAAGTTTTATTGTTGTGAATCGCACGGCCAACCAAACCGGAACGACGTAGAGACTCCTTAACCGCGGGGATGGTCAAGCACGTTTTGTTTGTGGAAGGGATGCCTTGTTGTGTGATGCGGTTGTAAAATGGACGGCCGACATCAGTGTTCAAGTAATTGATCAGTCTTGAGGCGACTGACCCGACTCGCTCGCTCGGAATATCGGAGCCCCACTTTAGTTCACCTTCTAGATCATCGAGAAGATGTTTCGGAACGGTCTTTTGCTCGTGATTTATCGTCACGAACAACTGCGCTTCCTCACTCGTGCTGAGTTTTTCGAATGCAATAACTACAATGTTGCGATCCAAGTATGCGTCTTCGACCGGAGAAAAACCATACAAGCGATGCTGCCCGTCAATGATCCATGCCGAACGATAGCGATCCGGTAGGTAAAGCGTCCCAAACGTGATATCGGCTGCCTCATCCGTGCTGATTTTATCGAACCGAACCCCGCGTGTGAAATTGACTAAAAGATTCGTTGGAAAGAAACCGCCCCCCTTTATGAATTTCCCGATTTCGCGAATCCGAGAGCGACTCACAAGTCTTTGGTATGTCGGCGCGCCTTCTGGATCGTTAAGAGACCTATGATTCACGAATGAAATCTTCAATAGATCGCGGGGTCTCGTTATGAATGCATAGAACTTGCGACCTCCAAGTTTTCCGCGAATCGCTGGCACCGTTTTATTTCGAAGCTCTGGAATTTCCTGATCGCGAAGAAACTCCGCCAAAAATTGGTAACGGGCCGCTTTCCCCAGATGTTCAGCAATCTGGGAATAGTACCGTAACTCGCGTTCTGTAATTACCCGGATGTTCTGACCTGCGGCGCGTTCACGGTCGGGTTTAGACCAAAGAATATTCTCCGTTACGATGATCCAAATAATTTTTGGTTTGAAACCA
>QHOW01000144.1:5677-7870 GCA_003219435.1 Verrucomicrobiota bacterium
AAGGGTGCGTTTTGTGGTTTTGTCACACGCTTTACACTCGGCAACGATTACGGTTTCATCGTCCTTCGCGAAAACATCGATTTGTTTGGACAGCGTCTTGGCACCTTTGCGCTGTATCAAGATCTGGAAGTTGCGTCCGTGATTTAGCTCAGGATAACCCAATTTGAACAACAACATCCAAAACCTATTTTCCAGGCGTTCATCGAGGGGTTTGTGATGTTTTACTCGCAGCTTTTTTGATCAGCTTCTTATCGAGAGACCATCCCAGGGACTCGTACTCTGCCAGCTGCGCCTCCGAAATGGTTTCGAACTCGAACGCCCTCCGCCTCTTAACTGCTTCACGCAATCGTTGCGTGAGGTCGGTTACGAGAGATGATAAATAAGTTGGCAAAACCGCATCGGTCATCGCTGCGTATGAAAATACCTGATTTCTAAAAGTTTACCATTAAGCTATGCTCGCGCAGAATTTAAAGCTGCCGCGCCATCCGGTCGCACGTGAAGGCGCTTGCCGCGCAGTGCGCTCAAGTCGTGAAGTAATGGGAAATCATCGCTGACAATCATAGCAAGGCCGGTTGGAATTGGGGCCGCGTCTCAGCCGTGGGTTCGTATGGGCGAAGAATCTCTCAACGAATATCTTTTACATCGTAAGTAGGCCAGTCGGGAGTTTCTGCGGATGTCTTGCCCGCACGTGTGAATTCTAGCCAGTCCTGATGGATTTGATTCTGCCAGCTTAGAATTAGTGTTTTCCGAACGTTACGCTGTTTAAAATGCAAGTAGCGCGGGCGAAAGATCCCACCTTTATATCCGCCTGGTGTCTCAGGCATCGCGAACGCAAATTTCACATTGTTAATGGGCAGCTTAACGAATGCAATTTCTCCGCTCGGCTTTGTAAACGTTTCGAACCGATAATGTCGATCGTGCTGAAAATCCTCGACAGCAAGATACAGGCCCCACTCGGCTGGCCACGGTTCCTCGCCGCTCAAAACCGCAGCCCAACGGTCCAGTGGCTGCAACTCATTTTTTTTGGCCTGCTTCGATGCAACGAAACTACAAAGGGTTTTCAACATCCAGCGCTCAACATCCTCCCCGGCCACAATAGCAACATCCTGCATCGGTGCGCTGGTTCCAAAATCCGCATCAAATCGGCCTATGATTTCTTTGAGGCGGGCGGCCTCGGCATCAAGCGGCGAGAGTGCTTCGTTGTGGCGCTTGCACAGCACTTTCGCGACGAGGCTTTCAGAGGAAACGCGGGTAAACTGCTCGTGCTTGGTCCACGGCAAACCATATACTGCGCTTTTTCCGCTGGGACCCATTTTGCGCAGTATCCCGTGGCTTATAGTGCTCGCGAGACAGTGAACCAGCGCAATCGTTGGTAGTTGACAGATAACACCCAACAACCGCTTTAATCGTTAACTGCGGTGGCGGAGATACCGTTGCAGGCTTCTTATGCCACTGACCAGTAACGGTGTTGCAGCAGAATTTGGCCTTTCGACCGCTTCCGCATGGGCAAGCGGCGTACCGATCGAAAACGGGAAGCATGTTTACCATTAAAGTATAAAATCCCGGCTAATAAACAGGAACCGCAAGACTCCTTTTTGGTTTGCCTTATTTTGGTAGTGATGACGTCAATCAAACATTTGAAACTGGTCGATTAATAAGTTTGCCGCGCTTAAGCGATCGCTGATCTGATGGCGGCAACTTGTGCCTGAGGCGATGATTTCTGTCCCCGGCGGTTGGTTGTCGATCGCATCGAGCAAGCGCTGCGCGACTTGCACCGACAGATCGTATTTGTCGGCGAGTGCGACGAACGCGCCGGCCATTCCCCAGCAGGCGGTGTCGAGCACCGTGGCCTTTCTTCCCGGCACACGTTCCGCAAGTGTTGCCATGAAAGAGGGATTCAAAATCGACTTGGCGTGACAATGCGGATGAATGGCAATTGTGGCCGGACGTTCGTTGAATTGCAGCGCCTCCGGCTCTTGCGCGAGTAAATCGTTGAGAAATTTCTCGAAGAGAAAACAGCGCTTCGCTACGTTGTCCGCGTTGTCGATCTTTAGCTCACGATAATCTTCGACAAACATCGACCAGCACGACGGCTCGAGAAAAAGAACCGGAGCCGCAGAAAGTTGATGGTTGATGGTTGATAGTTGATGGACGTTGTACATTCCGACTTTTGCGGCGGCATCGAGATTTCCC
>QHOW01000317.1 GCA_003219435.1 Verrucomicrobiota bacterium
CGAAATTGACGTAGTGCGTTGAGGGAAAGATTTGCACGAGCATCTGCAACGCGGGCGGCATACTGCCGACGGGCGTGTTGCCTCCGGAGAGGAGATTCATTGGCAGCGCGACCATCATAAAAAGCAACCCAAGTTGCGGCATCGAACGGGCCACAGTGCCAAGCAGAATCCCGAGAGCCGTAGCGGAAAATAGATAGATTGCGGTGCCTAAGAGAAAAAGCGGGATCGATCCGGCGATCGGGACATGCAAGAGCGTTCTAACTACAAACCAGAGCGATAGCGCGGTCGCGATGACGATGACCAAACTGTTCGCCCACACCTTTGACGTCATTATTTCAGTCGGATGCAAAGGCATCGTCAACAGATGGTCGATCGTGCCCCGTTCGCGCTCGCGCACCAGCGCACCCCCGGCGAGGATCACGGCCAGCATGGTTACGTTGTTGATAATTTGCATTACACTGCTGAACCACGAGCTGACCAGGTTCTGATTGAACTTAACGCGGACTGCCAGCCGTGCGGCGGAGAGAGGTTGTGCAGCACCCTTTCGAACGAACTCCGTAATCTCGTTCGAAACAATGTTCTGGATGTAGCCGGCGCCGATGCCGGCCTGTTGCATGGCGGTCGCGTCGATGTTGACCTGAAGCGACGGCCGCCGTCCACGCATCACATCCCGCTCAAAGTTTTGCGGAATGTCCAACACGAAACTGGACCTGCCGCTATCCATTTGCGGATCGATCTCGTAAACGGAAATCTGGCGGGGCGGCTGGAATGCAGGTGGGAAGAATGCGCTGCCAATGCGCTCGGCAAGTTGCGACCGATCTTCATCGACAATGGCGATAGAGGCATTGGTGAGCTCGGAGCCCGTGCCTTTGGCTGGCCCATAGACGCCGAAGGAAAATGCGTAGATGACCAGCAGAAGCATGACTGTGTCGTGACGCAGACCGCGCAGTTCTTTGATGCCGAGATGGAAGACGTTTTGAAATCGTTTCACCTCAGGTCTCCTGTTTCTTGAGAAAAATCAGACTGAGCAGAATGAGCGCGGGAATGAACGCGGCGAGCGCAAGATAATTGGGGACCAAGCCGACAAAACCGAGCGCCTTGGTAAATGTGCCGACGCTGATCTTGAGGAAATAGGTTGTCGGAAACAATTTCCCCATTAGCGCGGCGCCGCCGGTGAGCGACGCGACCGGCGTCATCATGCCGGAGAATTGCGTTGCCGGCATGGTCGTGGCGATGGCGACGCCGAAGATCGCCGCGATCTGCGTTTTCGCGAAGGACGACATGAACAAGCCCAGAGCCGTCGTGGCGAACACGTAAAGCACGGCACCAAATGCCAGTGGCAGAAAGCCGCCTTTGAGCGGGACCCGGAAAAGAAACACTGCCAACGCTGTAAGAACAAGAAAGTTAATCATGCCAATCGCAGCGTAAGGGAGTTGTTTTCCGAGCAGAAATTCTGTCCGCGTAGCCGGTGAAGCGTAGAGATTGATGATCGACCCCATCTCCTTTTCCCCGACGACAGCGACCGCCATCAACACGGCGGGAATGAAAACGAGCAACAGCGCAATAGTCGATGGCACCATCGCGTAGATACTTTTGAAAGCTTGATTGTATCGATAACGCACTTCGATGTCGGCAAGCGCGCTCGCAGCCAGTGAGCCGGTTCGGCGAGAAAACTCCTTGAGCCACAATTCGTGCAGACCTTTCACGTAACCGCGCGCAGTTTCGGCCCGGAAAGGCATCGCGCCATCCAACCACGCCCCAATACGTGGGCTGCGTCCGCGTTTCACATCGCGCGCAAAGTTCGGCGGAATTTCGAGCGCGAGTTGTATTTCACCGCTCCGCATTCGTTGCTCGAGCTCGTCGTAATCGGCGATCGGCGCGTGCTCGTTGAAGTAGTGCGAGCCCGAGATGTTCTCTCGATAATCGCGGCTCAGGGTCGTGTCATCGCGATCGAGAACGGCGTAAGCAATGTGCTCTACGTCCAGGGTGATGCCGTAACCGAAGATCAGCATCAATAATACTGTCCCCAAAAGCGCAAACGCCAGGCGGATTCGGTCGCGGCGAATTTCGAGCGTTTCACGCCGCGCATAAGCCAGCAGCCGGCGCGGACTGAAACTGCTTCCGCGTGAAACAGTCAGCGCTGCCTGCGTTGGTGCGGGCGCAGGCGCTTCAGCCAACGTCGCTTCAGGCGCCGCTTCTTCGAGACAGGCGATGAAGGCTTCT
>QHOW01000062.1 GCA_003219435.1 Verrucomicrobiota bacterium
GTCGCCGCAGATCTTCGCGCATTTGCGATGCTGCCGATTTGGAAATAATGACAAATCGTGCATCGCATAGAGAATTCTTCTCTGCGATGGCTTGAGCCCGTCACGCGCATCAGGCAACGCACGCGAGATAATGACGGACATCGAATAATCGAGAAACGATCTCGACACCTCGTCGGCCACATTTATCGGCTCTACTTTTTCGTTCTGGTTATACATGACGGCTATGCTTGGGCAGGAGGACATGAGGCCGGGCGCTCTGTGAGAAAACGCTCCTCCCAGATGCGTGAAATCTCATCTGCTTGCCTGATCGTTTGGGCAGGACCGATGCGAGAATTGCGCGGCAGCGAAATTTGTAAAAAATCCAGAACCGCACGAACGGTCACCTCATAATCTTCGCATAGTTTTTCGTATTCGACCTGGAACGGGTCGACCCCGACCCGCAAAAAAAAGCTTTGCCAAAGCTCTTCTTGTCGTTCGGCCTCTTTCAGACATTGGTCGATTAATTCGGGGTCGATTCCAAAGCCCAGTCTGAAGAGCGCGGGCCGTTGACAAGGCCTGCCGTAATTTGTGGCGCCGGACTACGTGGACAAAGCGGAGACGCGGGAAAGCATTTTGGAGAAGCTCGAGATCGCCTGTTCCGGCGTCTCCGAAGACATGCGCTCCGCGCAGCCGGAGCAAAAAATCATCCAAGTACCAGCTCATCAATTTAAAGCCGAAGACTTCGTTCGAGGTCGTTTTCGCCTGGACGATGCCATGCACGTACGCTGCGTAATCGCTGACCGGATCGAGTCCGTGATCTGCCCCGTAACGGGATTCGAACTTTGCGAGGAAGAACTGCTTCGGCACGCCTGCCCGGCGAGTGGCGTGTAAACCGTCCGTGAGCAAGTTGCTTCCGCAACGTGGAATTGCGCAGACGACGTAGCAGCGAAGCGGATGCCGAAGTTTGTGAAACAGACCCCCCATCGTGAATTTTACACATCAAGATTGCACGCGCGAAAAATGATCACCAGCATCGGCTCTACTCTTTCGTTCGCGTCATACATCGGAAGCTATGCCATCTCCCTTTGACACTCAGACAGGAAGAGGATGTTTGAGGCTGTCAGATGTAGTGCGTACGCAGCCAGATGGCGCGGAATCGTCCGATAAGACTCACCCTGGCCATGTCCGCTTGTCTTATTCCGGACGGTAGGGACTCCGCTTTCCAAAAGCGTCCTGAGACTAGCTAATTGCGCTTCCAAGTATCCGGGAATCAGCTCATGATCGAAACAAGTCTTAATCAAGGCCTTGGCCGTATCGCCTGAATCGAATCGCCATTTGTGGGTGGCGCATATTACTTTCATCGTGCTTTCAAATGCCTTCAGACAATCCGCGATGCATTCTTGGTAACGACCTTCGCGATAATGCCGGTGTGCCTTCGCAAACTCCTCGTTAGCTGCTCGGAATCGCTTTTCAGCAAGAATTGAAAGCGCGGGCTTGACGACTTCGGCGTGGGTAAACTGCGAATCGATTCGGACAATCTTGTGAAGGCTAGGCTCGAAGGAGTAGCCTACGCCGTGCTGCCTGAATCTATCATTCAACTCCTGAATTGCCTCATCTGGCGCTGTTTTGCTGGTGTAGCAGAATCTTGTGCCGTGGGTCATTAATTTCAGATAACCGAACGTCAATTCGATGACGTCGAGTGCACGTTCAATATCGTCGCATCTCAGAAAAAAGTTTACGACGACTGTAAAGGCATCATCATCGCGGGTGCGGTCGCTGAGAGTGAACATCCCGTACTTCTTGCACAAGATCTGGTGAATCTCCCGAAACCCGTCCAGGACGGGACAAGTGACACCGTATCCTTCCTCATTGACTGTGCCAAAGCCGTCGCGCCAGATATGCACGATCTGCACCCGTAAAGGATGCGGAAGCGAATCATAAGAATATATGTCGGGGGCTTCGCCTCGCGACCGCTTCTGACGAGCAGAGAATAGTTCGACGACAGCCATTTCTAACGAGATTTACACATCGAGGTTCCGCACGTTGAGCGCGTTGTCTTCGATGAATTGGCGGCGGGGTTCGACGACATCGCCCATCAGAATCGTGAACATTTTATCGGCATCGACGGCGTTATCGTCGTTCAGGTCTACTTTGAGGAGCTTGCGTTTCTCCGGATTCATCGTGGTCTCGAACAGCTCTTTGGCGTTCATCTCGCCGAGGCCCTTGAAGCGCTTGATTTGAACCCCGCGGCGGCCAATCTCTAAAATCTTCTGAAGAATTTCGGGAATCGAAAAGAGAGGATGCAAAACGGCTTTTTCGCCTTCGCCTTCGACGAGCTCGAAGATCGGCCGATCACTGGCGGCGTAATGACCAACTTTGAGGCCCTTGCGGGCGAGCTCGGCAATCAGTTTCTGGATCGCGGCGGACTCGTGTAGCTCAACAAGTTTTCCACGTCTGCGGCTGCCATTTCCCCGCGCCGGTGCTTCCCCCAGCTGAAGCAATTCCTGCCCGAGGTCGGCATCGAACAAATTAAGATCGAGATTCTCATGATGAAATTGGCGAACCTCCTTTTCATCGTGAAAATAATGGACGGTCTCCTCGTTTCCGTCGCGGACTTTGACGAGGTAAGTTGGAAGCTTGCCCGACTTGGAGTTTCGTTGGGCGAGATAAGTTTCGAAATCGCCACCGTGCCGGCGGACTGCTTCGCTTAGTTTGGCAAGTCTCTCGAGCGATTCGAGAATGTCCTTCAACTGAGCCGCTGTGACTTCTTTGTCATCCGCGAGATTTCTTACCCGCACATCCTCCGCGCCGAGCGAAATAAGGATCTTGTTTAGCTGGACGTCATCATCGACGTATTCCTCGCGTTTTTTGCGCTTGATTTGATAAAGCGGCGGCTGCGCGATGTAGATCCTGCCGGCGCGCACGAGCTCGGTCATCTGCCGAAAGAAGAACGTGAGCAACAACGTGCGAATATGCGAACCATCCACGTCTGCATCCGTCATGATGATGATCCGGCCGTAACGCAGCTTGGTGATATCAAACCGCCCTTCGTCCTTGCCATTGCCATCCTCTTTCGGTTTGCCGATGCCTGCGCCAATGGCGGTGATCATCGACCGAATCTCGTTGTTTTTGAGAAACTGGTCCTCGCGCGCTTTCTCGACATTGATCAGCTTGCCGCGGATCGGCAGAATAGCCTGATAACGCCGATCGCGCCCCTGCTTAGCGGAGCCTCCGGCCGAATCACCTTCAACAATATAAAGTTCGGTTAATTCAGGATCGCGCTCGGAACAATCTGCCAATTTCCCCGGCAATCCGCCACCCGTGAGAGCGCCTTTGCGAATCGTTTCCCGCGCTTTTCGAGCCGCTTCACGCGCGCGGGCCGCTGTAAGCACCTTGTCGAAAATGCGCCGCGCGATGGGCGGGTTTTGGTCGAAATACGTCATTAGCCCCTCGTAAACGACTGAGTTCACAATCCCATCTATCTCAGTGTTCACGAGCTTCACCTTGGTCTGCGATTCGAAGCGTGGGTTGGGCAATTTGACGCTAAGCACGCAAATCAGACCTTCGCGGACATCGTCACCGGAAACGGAAGGATCCTTTTCCTTGAGAAAATTACTCGATTTCGCGTATTGATTGACCGCTTTAGTGAGCGCTGTGCGGAAGCCAGTCAAATGGGTGCCGCCGTCTGGATTCGGGATTGAATTTGCGAACGGCAAAATCTGATCGTTGTAGCTGTCGTTATATTGCAGCACAACATCGAGAAAGACTTCATCGCGCTGTCGCGAGATCACGATCGGCTTAGGATGCAGAACCTGCTTGTTCTCGCCGAGCTGTTTTACGAACTCTTCGATGCCATGCTTATAGAGAAATGTTTCCTTTTTCGTCGGATCGATGCGTTCATCGGTCAGTGTGATTTCAAGACCTGGATTGAGAAACGCGAGTTCGCGTAATCGCGCCGCGAGTCGCTCAAACTTAAATTCAGTCGTGATCGTGAAGATCGTCGGGTCGGGCAAAAACGTGATGAGCGTTCCGGTGGTCTTTTTGCTTTTGACCTCACCGATGACGGTAAGCTTGTCGGTTGTTTTTCCCTTGGCGAAGGCCATGTGATACACCTTCCCATCGCGCGACACTTCAGCTTTGAACCATTCGGAAAGAGCGTTCGTGCATTTCGCCCCGACGCCGTGCAACCCGCCGGAATATTTGTAGGCGCCTTGTCCGAATTTTCCGCCGGCATGCAGGTTCGTCAGCACCAATTCAATTGCCGGCATCTTCCATTTTGGATGAATGTCCACAGGAATACCGCGGCCATTGTCCCGCACCGACACAGACCCATCGACATGAACCGCGACTTCAATTTTGGTACAAAATCCCGCGAGGTGTTTGTCGATAGAATTATCGAGCACTTCGAAAACCAAATGGTGCAAACCCCGCTCATCAGGGTCTCCGATGAACATGCCCGGCCGTTTGCGAACCGCCTCCAAGCCTTCCAACTTGTCGATCTGAGCAGCGTCGTATTTTTGCGTTGGCCCAATTCCAGTCGAGCTACCGCCGGGTGCTTTGTCGACCGGAATTTCTTCTTGAACTTGCGCCATAAAGACGGGCCACAGAACCCGCACCAACCAGCATAGCTAGAAATGGCCTGAAAACAAATAATAATCTCGTGGCTGCGAGCGGG
This sequence comes from Verrucomicrobiota bacterium, assembly GCA_003219435.1. Lineage (GTDB taxonomy): Bacteria > Verrucomicrobiota > Verrucomicrobiia > Chthoniobacterales > UBA10450 > Udaeobacter. The sequence continues at coordinate 4,655 of QHOW01000062.1, forward strand.
TTATTCCGCTACCGGTTGAAGGCGGCATAACCCAATAGCCCATGATATTGTGGTTCCTCCCGCCTACGGCTCCTACTCATTTTTGCCCTCTTGACGAGCCTCTTTTACGCTTAGAAAATACATTTCCTTTATGCGCCTCCAAACGCTGTCCGAAGCACGCTGGATTATTGCGATTCTGGCGTTGCTCGCAATCGGCAGTTCGTTTGCAATGCTTTGGTTAGCGCTGTTTTTTCTGCTGCTGATTTTCTGCACGCTCGCGTTTTTTCGGGACCCGGAGCGGGCGGTCCCAGCGGATGCGAATCTGATCGTCGCGCCGGCTGATGGCACGGTTAGGGACATCATTGAGGTGGATGAAAATGAAATTCTCAAAGCGAAAACACGCCGTGTAGGAATCTTTTTATCGATCTTCGATGTGCACACGAACCGCGCGCCAACCGATGGCCTGATCGTTTACCGCCAGCATCGAGAAGGGCTTTGTCTTGATGCGCGCCGTGCCCATTGCTCGGACAAGAACGAATCGATGACGTGGGCTTTTGAGAATCCGCGCGCTACGATTGTGGTTCGCCAACTTACCGGCGCGATTGCGCGGCGCATCGTGGCGTGGGCAGAGGTTGGCGACGAATTGAAAAAAGGCGAGCGCTTTGGAATGATTCGCTTCGGTTCGCGAACGGAATTACATTTGCCGCTTAACGCTGAACTCCTCGTGAAAACAGGCGACCACGTCCTCGGTGGATCGACAATCATCGCGCGGCTCCGCGAGGCCTTGGCTGTCGGGGAAGCTGACAGCTTCCCCGACAATCAATAGGAGGCAATCAATGAACGAACAGCCATCTAAAATCTATCTCCTACCCAATTTAATGACGGCAGGGAATTTGTTTTGTGGGTTCACGGCCACACTCAAAATTCTTGAGGGCGCGCTGCTCCAAGAGTCCAACCCCGATGCGGCCGGCGATCTTTTTCACACCGCTATCTGGTTTGTGCTCGGCGCGTTCGTTTTTGATTTTCTGGATGGACGCCTTGCGCGGCTGGGTGGGCACGAGAGTCCCTTCGGTCGAGAGTTCGATTCGCTCGCGGACATTGTTTCATTCGGACTTGCCCCTGCGTTAATGGTTTACCGTGTGGTGTTGCAGGAATTTCCGCGTGCCTGCTGGATTATCGCGTTCGTTTACCTGGCCTGCGGTGCTTTGCGTCTGGCTCGCTTCAATTCCGCCGCCGCGAGGCCAAACGAAGCCAATCATCAAAACACATTTACCGGTTTTCCGATTCCCGCAGCTGCCGGGCTCATCGCATCCATCACGTTGTTTCTGCTTTGGCTCGCCGAGGGTGAACATCGCCTCGGCAACTGGAAATTCGTTCTGCCGCCGTTGTTGCTCTTCCTTTCCTTCATGATGTTCAGCCGGTTCCAATATCCGAGCTTTAAGGCGGTGAACTGGAAGACGAAAAAATCGATTCCGCGTTTTCTTGTCATTAGTCTCATCCTCGTCTTCACCGTCATGAATTACGAATGGATGCCGGCGGTACTTTTCCTGTCCTATTTGCTCTACGGATTTCTCCGTCCCTGGCTTTCGCGTGAATGGCGACGGGAAATCGAGGAGGAAATCGGCGAAGAGCCACCGGAGGAAGGAGTTGGTCGGTGATCAGTAACTGGTGATCAGGTTGCCGACGACGAGTGCAGCCAGGTCACATTAAAATACTCGGTCGTAGTGGGGGTCCGTGACCGGGCCAGATCGAAAAGGCATTCACAGCGCGCCGCTATGGTTCAGCAATTCAACCGCGCAAGAATTTCCGGATCGCGCACATCGGCCCATTCGCCGGTCAGCTCGAGTGCCTTCACTTTTTTACCGGACTGCGAGAGTTCTCGGATTGCGTCCGTCAATTCGTATTCGCCGCGGGGTGAAGGTTTCAACTTTGCGGTGAAATCGAAAATGCTCGGCCGAAATGTATAAATGCCCGCGTTATACCAGGGGCTAGTTGCCTGGCCCGGCTTTGATTTTTCGCGAAGATCGATCAGTTCCATTTGTTCATTCAAGAAAACCGCCCCCCCTTTGGTCACATCTTGGCCGCGTTTCACGGTAATGATTGCTTCGACATCGTCCGAAAGATTGAGAAGTGGTTTGTAGTTTTCCGGACTGACCAAAATGTCGCCGTAGCTCAAAACGAATGGCGAATCGGCGGCGAAATTACGCGCGAGATCGACTACGCGCCCGGTCCCATCCTGCACAACTTGTGTCGCATATTGGATCTCAATGTTGTAACGGGACCCGTCTCCAAAGAAATTCTGCACGGCGTCGGCGTGGTAACCGACAATGATCAGGAAGCCGCGTACGCAAGCTTCGCGCAATCCCTCAACGATGTGTTGCAAAACCGGTTTGCCGCGCACTTCGATCATTGGTTTGGGAAGCTCGTTAGTCAGCTCACGCATCCGCGTGCCGCGCCCTGCCGCAAGCACGACGGCTTTATCGATCTTAGTCATCAGCGTTTGCTTAGCATCGTCTCGCGACGCCGTCGATAAGCGCTGGGGGGAACACAGGCCTGCCACTCACTATTCACTTTTCACTTTTCTTCTTTGCAATGATGAGCGCAGGCAAATTCGCTTGTTTGATTAATTCGCTCACTTTTGGAACTTCTTCATCTTTTAGGTGCGCCCATTTTTTTACCTGCTCTTCCAACTGAGTGCTCAAAGTTTTGAAGACGTCGAACTGTGGCTTGGTTGGCTCCGTGTCGCCGGCTTCGATTGTGTGGCTGAATGTTTCCAACTGTTCGTTCAGCATATTTGGGAAGGCGAGGTTTCCTTCCGAGCCTTTCATGTTCACCTGAATGAGTTTCTGTTCGATCTCAGACATTTTGTGGTCGAGATCATCTGCTGCCGCAAACGCTGGTTTTAATCGCGAATCATCACCGAAGCGTTTGTGCAAGGCTTGAATCTGCGATCTAAGATCTCGGATTTCGTTAACGGCCTGATGCAATCGCGACATGCAATCGTTCACCTGCATTGCCAAGGTAAATTGCTTTTGCAGAGCGGCCTCTGAGCCCTTGGTCCGCGGATCGATCGCCAAATGCAGCGGCGCAATCTGCGACTTACCGCCCCCAGTGAGTTTCACCTGATAATCGCCGGGCAAGGCAAGCGGTCCCTTGGGACCGACGCCGGAGTAAAACGCTCCGGGTATCTGTATGGGGTCATCGTAACGCAGGTCCCATGCAAACCGGTTCATTCCTTCATTTGCAGGAATTGTCTTTGGGCGCTCGACGCGATCCGGCCACTCAGGCGGTTGTTCGCCTTCTTTTTTCTCCTTGCTGGAAAGATGTCGGACGATTTTGCCTGAACTGTCGAGAATATCGAGTGACACCTCGTCCTTCGGCGCGGTCTTAAAATAATAATTAATGATCGCTCCGGGAGGCGGGTTGTCGCCGACTGCCTGGCGCCGGTCGAATTCCTCGGGGTAATGCAAACGCAAGGCGATTTGCGGTTGATAAAGAATCATATCTGCCTGGGCAGATTGTGTGCTGAGCTGGCGCAGCGGAGTGAGGTCGTCCAGCACCCAGAACGAACGGCCATGCGTTGCCACGACCAGATCATCATCTTTTACCACGAGGTCGTGAATGGGCGAAACCGGAAGGTTCAACAGGAGCGGTTGCCAATGCGCTCCGTCATCGAATGAGACGAAAACGCCAAGCTCCGTGCCTGCGTAAACTAACCCGTGTTTTTTCGGGTCTTCGCGCACAGCGTGGACATACCCGCCATCAGGAATGCCAGTTGCAATTGCGCTCCAGGTTTTGCCCAGATCGGTCGTTTTGAAAATGTACGATTTGAAGTCGTCGAGTTTATGGCGATCCACCGCGACGTACGCAGTGTTGCCATCATGTGGAGACGCATCGATGAGGTCTATCGTGCTCCACTCGGGCATTTTTGGCGTGACGTTCGACCAATGCTGGCCGTCATCAGTCGTGACGTGGATTAGACCGTCATCTGTGCCAGCCCAGAGCGTTCCTTTTTTTACGGCTGACTCAGCGAGTGCAAAGACCGTGTCGTAATATTCAACCGAAGTGATGTCGTTGGTCAGCGGCCCGCCGCTTGGCTGTTGTTTGGATTTGTCGTTACGCGTCAGATCACCGCTGATCTGCGTCCAGCTCTGGCCGTGATCGGTCGATTTGAAAACAGACTCGGCCGCCGTGTACAGCACGTCCGGATTGTGAGGCGAAAGCATTAGCGGTGACACCCATTGAAACCGATGAACAAGATCGGCAGCTCCGTGTCCTGCGCTGTCCAGAGGCCAGACGCTAACGTCTTGCGTTTCGCCTTTATTTTTGTCGTAGCGATGGATGCGATCTTCTTCGTTTGAATAAATGATGTGCCAGTCGCGCGGATCAGGGACAACGAAGCCGCACTCGCCGCCGCCAGCTACAAACCAGTCGCCCGGGCCGATTGCTCCCCAATCCGTGCGGCTGGCGATGCCGACATTTGAGTTGTCCTGTTGCGCACCATAGATGTGGTAAGGGTACGCATTGTCCACCGCGACGTGATAAAACTGTGCGGTTGGCTGGTTATTTTGGGTAGTCCAAGTTTTTCCGCCATCGAGCGAGATGCTCGCGCCGCCATCGTTAGCGTTCGCGATCCGATTCGGATTTTGCGGATCGATCCAGAGCCCGTGATGATCGCCATTGCGTGCGGGCAGCAGATTAAAAGTTTTTCCGCCATCAACCGAGCGGAACAGTCCAGTGTTTAAAAGGTAAACTGTGTCTGCTGATTTTGGGTCAGTATAGACTTTACTGAAGTACCACGCGCGCTGTCGAAACCGGCCATCGTCGTTTACACGCGTCCAATGCTGGCCGACGTCATCGGAGCGGTAAAGCCCGCCTTCCTTCGCCTCGATGATTGCGTAAACGCGATTGGAATCCGCACCAGAAACAGCGATGCCGATCTTACCAAGGATTCCTTCGGGCAGGCCGTTACCCTCGAGATGTTTCCACGTGACGCCATTATCTTCCGATCGATAAAGTCCGCTGCCGGGGCCGCCACTGGAGAAGAACCAGGGCTGCCGGCGCGCCTGCCAAAGGGACGCGAAGACGATGTTCGGGTTGTGCGGATCGAAGACAACGTCGATCCCACCCGTGTTCTCGTCTTTGGACAGAACTTTCGTCCACGTTTTTCCGCCGTCGGCTGTGCGGAAAATTCCGCGTTCTTGATTTGGACCAAATGCGTGGCCGAGCGCCGCCACGAGGACGACGTTCTCATTTCTCGGATCGACGATCAGCGCCCCGATTTGCCGGCTGTCTTTTAGCCCAATGTTCTCCCACGTCTTGCCGCCATCGACGGATTTGAAAACTCCGATGCCGTAGGTCGTATTGCCACGGATGGCCGCTTCGCCGGTGCCGGCGTAGATCACGTGGTGATCAGATGGCGCCACTGCGATTGCGCCAATCGATGAGATGGGTTGTTTGTCGAAAAGCGGCGTCCAGTTTGCGCCGCCATCGATCGTTTTCCAGACTCCACCCGCGACTGCGCCAAAGTAATATGTGTCTGGCTCGCCTGGCACGCCCTCGATCGTCAATGCGCGTCCGCCACGGAAAGGGCCGATCTGTCTCCATTGCATTCCATTGAACAATTTTTCGTTGATGGCTGTGGGCGGCGTTGGAGTAAAGGATGGAGCGGATCGAACAGAAGATGGGAAGAGGAATACCCAGACGGCGAAAATGATTTGAAACATCCAAACAGAACGGTAACTCGGCGCAATCATCCGCCTAAAGTGAAAAGCTTACGCCTTGGTTCAACTGGAATGTATGAACGCTTGAGATCAATTTCACTCTGTTGAAAAAGGCTGATCGCGCTGTCGATCAAGAGCGCTGCTAGGCGCAAAATTTGTATAGAAACCAGATTTTAGACAGTCCCAGCTCCGGAGGAGGACGTGGGAAGAACTGGTTTATAGCTTTTTTTGTGCCGCTCCTGACGGAGCTTGGCGGTCTTCGGGAACTGACTTTCTACCAAATGTGACGTGCGTAACGACGCTCATCTATCTGGAACACCATGCGGGTTTTTTCAACGGAGCCAGCCAAATTCATGTTTCTCGGAAGCAGGCGCTACCTGCGAGTGCCAGCTTATGCTTTCGGCAGCTTGCCGAAAAGAGTGTCGTCGGCAAGCTGCCGACGACTTCAGGCAAGCTGCCCGCGCTCCCCAGAATTCCTATTGTGCACGCACAGCGTGCCCTTCACGCGGCCGGTTGCAAACTTTCCACGATTGCAGCCTTGGCTTCCGCTTGTCCTTCCTCGAGTGGTTGTTCGCCGCTTTGAGGAGGCGCGCCGCCTAAATGCCGCGCGGCGTAATACGAGCCAATCACCAACACCGCTGCGATAAATTGCGCAACAAGCGTTTCGACTGTCGGGAACACCGCAAACCAGAGTCCAATCCACGGTGGCATGTAGTTTTTTAGAGAACTGATTTCAGTAGTGGAAATCCAATGTGCGAGCTGCATTTCCTGCGCCTGCTCGCCTACCATTACGAGCAACACGACTCCGAGAAGAATGCCGGTAGTGATTAACATTTTGCGATATGGCAGGCGCTGTTGGAGAACAAACGTAAGCACGGCTACCATTGCCGTAAGAACAATACCTAGCAATGCGCCTTTCAGCACCACGCCTCCACCCAGCCTCAGATGGTAACTTTGTAAGAAAAGTACCACTTCAAATCCTTCCCGGTATAAGGAGGTGAATCCAAGCAGGACCAATCCACACCAGAGACGCCGCCGTGAGATTTCGGCGGCCCGCGCATTTTCGAGTAACGCTTTGCGGCGGCGATTGTGGGCGCGAATCCAGCCGCCCCAATAAATTTTGTGGAAGAACCAGTTCATGATCACAAGCAATACGATGACTGCCAGCAGGCCGGTCGCGGCTTGCAAATCGAGTGCAGACATGTTGTTGCTGAGCGAACCGACGATACGCACGGCGATGAGCCACGTGATCAAGCTGGCGATAAACGCCAGGCCCGCGCCCATCGCAACTGGCCGACGATGGCCGCGTTTGGCGCCGGTCATGCTCGCGGTGACGGCGGCCAGCACCAGAATGCATTCGAGACCTTCACGGAAGACGAGAATGCCGATGTCGAGGAATGCGACCGCCGGGCTCGTGTTGGGCCGCATCGGATCGGGCGCGCCATGCGCCGCGACTCCCTGCCAGACCAGCATCGCAACCACAAAAAGGGCGGCTGCAACGACGCCGATGCGCAAAGCGGCCTTCATTCGTCTTGGAACTTATCATATGCACGCCGCAGTTGCTGGCGGTGAGTTGCTTTTTTTTAGCGGCAGCTTGCGGCCATGTTTACGACGGTCTCGGTGCCACAAGTCGGCGTAATTCATGGTGTTCCTAATACTGGAGCGAATTTGTTGCCGCGCAATTGACCGTCAAAAAATAGCATTCCAGCGGCAGCAGAGCGCTTCGCAGCTTGCTACGGTTGGCGCCAGTGAAAACATGCATTCTTCGCTTCTGCGCATTGGTCGCAATCGTATTCTTCGGTTCGCTAGCCAAGTCGGTTGCCCAGTATGCTGGCGCGACACCGTTTGAAGGTGACGCAACAGCAGAAGTAGTAAGAGTTACAGGGGCCACCCCCGATGAGAGGCTCAGCCAACAGACGTTGGTGGGACCAAACCAACAGCCTGAATGGACAACCACACGAACATTTGGCACGAGCCGCGTTTACGTGCGGCCACCAGGCACGATTGCGAACTCTAATTTCTGGACGCCGGAATTTAAGGACGGAGAGGATGAACATGCCTTCCGGCACGAAATCGAAATTGGTCTGCCGTATCGATTCCAGCTCGATCTTTATCAAAACTGGGGAATTAGAGACGGCAAATCTTCTTACAAGGGGTCCAGTGTGGAATTGCGGTATGCGCTCGCTAAGTGGGATAAAATCCCGCTCAATCCTACGCTTTACGGCGAATGGAATTTCAATCATAACGAGCCCGACGTATGGGAGCTGAAGCTGCTTTCGGGCGACACCTTTGCCAATCGCTGGAATTGGGCCGCGAATTTCACCTTTGAGCAGGAGACCGGTGGAGGACGCGAAACCGAAATCGCGTTGAGCGGCGCGCTCACCTGCGCGGTGATCGATCCAACGCTAAATGTCGGCGTCGAAACGCTGTGGGAACGCAAAACCGAAAAGGGATCGCGGAACGATCCAGAATACGAGCTGCTGATCGGGCCAAGCGTCAATGTTCATCCTACACCTTGGAGTTTTATCACTCTCGCACCGCTCCTTGGCACGACCTCGGATTCGCCCGACGTGGAGGTGTTTGTGGTCGCTGGGTTCAAAATACTATTCGGGGGCCCTCCCGGAAGAAGTGAGCAAGAGGCGGCGGTCCCCGCATCAATGTTCGGTCGATAAGACATGGGTTGGCGACACGGCGGGCCAGCGACGACGTAGCCTTGCCGAAGACGCGTGATTGCGCTCGGAACCAACCAAAAAGCCGCCGCGCGCTTGAGCCCCGCCCGATTAGAAGACCGGCTCCCGCAATCGTTATTTGGATTTTCGTCATTTATTGACCGGTTTCCTACGTGTTGTGATTTGGCGTCAATCGAGTAAGTTCGCCGGTGCAACGGTTGCGGGGTTTTACGCTGGTCGAGATTGTCCTCGCCGTATTCATACTCATGTTGCTGCTTGGGTTGGCGGTACCGAGCTTGACCGGTGTACTTGCGGATAGACAACTGAAGCGCTCCCTGGATGGATTCAACAATCTTGTGCGGCATGCACAGGAGCGCAGCGTAGTGGAGCGCAGGGCTTACCTGATCGTTTGGAGCAAGAATAAGGTGGTGGCGCGGCCCGAAGCACTCGCGGAAGACGAGAAAGTTAAACCAACGGCAGAGTTTGCGCTGGGTCGCGGGGAACTTTTGGAGCTTTCGCTGCCGGCCGCATGGACGAACAAGCACCCCGCGGAATGGATTTTCTGGCCATCAGGAACATGCGAGCCGGCGATCGTCCGGTTCAGGGGCCGATCCGGTTCGTGGGCGGCAAATTACGCGCCGCTGACGGCACGGGCTCAGGTTACTGATTATGCGCCGAGATAGCAGAAGCAAAATTCGAAGTTTTTGTGGCGGCTTTGCTCTTTACGAGGTGCTGCTGGGGGTGACGATTTTCGCTTTCGGGGTCCTTGCACTCGGACGCGCAGTAGAGAATTGTCTCAATGCAAGCACGCTCAATGCTGAAGAAAATGCCGTCGAGCAGATGTTATCTAATCGCATGGCAGAAATTCAAGCTTCGCGAGGTTTGCCTGCTCAAGCCAAGGAATTAAAGATCGACAGCGGTTACGGCGTGGTAAAGCTGATTCAAAAAAGCAAGCCGGCCGAGTTGACTGAACCGAATAAGACAGTTCTGAACGGGATCAATCTTGTGAGCCTGACTGCTCAGTGGCAGCGCCACGGCGTTCCTCAATCGAGGCAAATTCAGTTCTATGTTTATCGACCCGGGTAAGGGAAAGCGATGCTGGATACTGAAGATTATCCATATGATATGAACAAACGAGCAAACTGTTCGCCGGGCCCAGCGTGCCTCGCCGTAGGACCCTGCGATTGCCCGCACATCGCAAAGGGCTACGGTTTCACTCTGCTGGAGATTACGCTGGCGGTTGCGATTCTCGGGATGATGTCTCTCGCCATTTTTCGCTTTGTGCAATCGAATCTGACGGCCCTGCGCGTGTCTGCCGATGTCAACGCAGCAGAGGCGCAATATGACGGATTGCGCGATCTCCTGGCAGCAGAATGGCAAAATTTGACACCGAGACGGGCAGCGATGAAGGGAGAGCCCTTCAAATTGAATGACCGTCAACGCGATGAAATAAAATGGAATTGTGGCGCAGGGCCCGGGCTCCTTACGCGCTACGCGGCGGGCGACTTCACAGTCTCACTCCGGTTACAACCTGAAAACAGTAAGAGTGATCGGTTTGATCTCGGTTTTTTGCGAGAACCACTGGAGGATTCCGACATCGGAGAGGAGCATGAGAGCTGGGTCCCATTGATCAAAGATGTGGACACTCTCGAAATCCTTTATTTCGATCCCCGCTTGAACACCTGGATTGATCGGTGGAGTGACGGGGGCCGGCTGCCACGGCTCATAAAGCTCATTGTGGAACGCGCCGACGCAACGACGCCATGGGAAGCAATTATTCCACTGGGCCGAACACCGTATTAAAGGATGTCGATCTTGTGAAGAAGCGTTCTTTAATTTCAAAGTCAATCTCCGGAGCTGCCCTCATGTTAGCGCTTTGGGCGCTATTTTTGCTCAGCACGATGGTCATTTCATGGGCACTGGACATTGATTCTCGCCTTGTGCTTTCGGGTAATGCGAACCGGGTTCTGGCGGCGGAAGCAATGGCAGCATCAGGTGCCGAAGTTGCGTTGCATCCGAGCATCGCGCCGGGTTCGCCAAACCTGCATAGACAAATGGGCGACCGCGACAGCTATGAGGTCGGCGTGACTGGAGAAGGGGGACGCTTGAACTTGAACTGGCTCACTGCGGGCGAGGACCCGACGCGCGTGGGAATTTTGCGCCGATATCTTGAGCTCAAAGGCGTTGAGCTGAATGATCGCGACACGATGATCGATTCTCTGCTTGATTGGGTGTCGCCAAACATTGGGCTTCATCACTTGAACGCTCCGCCGGAGACTGACGATTACCATCCCGCGCACGCGTCCCTGACTTCTGTGGACGAACTTAAGAAAATCTTTGGCTGGGCGAAGTTCACTTCGAAGCCAGGTTGGGATGAGGATTTTACCATCAACAGTTCCGGCCCAATCGACCTCGTTTGGGCTTCGCGCGATGTTTTGCGCTCTTTGCCAAGCATTGGAGACGATTTGGTTGACCGCTTCTTAGAGTTGAGGCGTGGTCCGGACGGAATCGATGGAACAGCCGATGACACGCAGTTCAGTAGTTTGGCTGATATCCAATCGGTGCTGGGTCTGACACCGGAGCAATTTCAGCAGATCGCAAGCTTGGTCGGATTCAAAGACCAAATCTTTCGCATTTTGAGTATGGGAAAATCAGGCGACCTTACACGCTCTTTGCTGATGATAGTTCGAAAAGGAGGTAGTATTCCTCAAGTGATCAGCTGGAAGGAGCTTTGATATAGACACCGCAGCGACATCTATTTTTATCATTCCCACCGCGCACGGCTGGAGCTTTCTGCGTTCAGCCGAGCAAAACGGATCGTGGAATGTACGCAAGCTGCAGACGCTCGATGAAGCGGTGCCGTTACTTACTGCAACCGACGACTTCGTCCTTGGACTTCCCGTCACGAGCGTGCTTGCTCAGCGATTTCGTTTACCCACGATCGATTCGGCAGAGTTTCCCGAGATGATCCGGATCCAGATCGAGAAGGCGTTGCCATTTTCAGCCGATGAAGTGACCACTGACTTCGAATTGATCGAGCAAAACGAGAACGAAAGCGTGGTTTCAACTGTCGCGATTAGAAACGAACAGCTTGCCGAGATCGCTGCGCCGTTGTTGAAACACGGCTATATCCCGCGACAAGTCACTGTATATGCCGCACAACGCGCCAGTACTTACGCTCCCAAGGGGAACGCTGTTCTTATTTATCCGGAGGGCAAGGCTCTCGTTTACGCCATGACAGAGAATGGAAAACTGAGTCTTGCCCGAGCATTTGAAAACGGGAACGGCGAACAACTGGAAATGGAACTGCCACAGTTGCGATTGAGCGCTGAGCTACAAGGCATAAACGTGTCGGATCCGAGTGTATTGCTAGACGAGAGTTGCTATCAACTGCGCGACGCGATCCAGGGAATTCTGGCAAGCCCGGCCGAGATAGTCGGTATCGAACTTCCACCTGCTCCGATTAAACTAGATCTGCTACCAGAAAGCTGGCGACGCCGGCGCGCCCAACTAACCAAGCAAGCGGAATGGCGAAAGCGGCTCGTTTGGGCAGGCGGCGCTTACGCCGCGCTCCTCTTTCTTTTGTTGGCATACCTCGGCTTCATGCGCTTCGCGATTGGACGCCTTGAGGGGCGCATAGTGAGTGACGCGCCGAAGACGGAGTTTATTCGCGCCACGGAGGAGAATTGGAAGGCCTTGGCGCCTGCTATCGATTCGCGCTATTACCCGGTCGAAATTTTGCAGCACCTTTTCGAGAGTCTGCCATCCACCGATGTGCGTATCACTACATACAACCAGTCAGCTCGGCAGATTTCCGTCGAAGGCGAAGCGAATTCGGCCGACCTTGCTTATAAGTTCATCGAGAGCGTAAAGAAGAATTCAGGGCTGCAAATCTTTCAATTCAACATGGCCTCACCTCGCATTTTGCCAAATGACCATGCGCAGTTTCGATTGGAGGGGAGACCACAATGATGCCGGCCTGGTATGAGCGACTGAACCCACGTGAGCGTGTGCTTTCATGGATCGTTGCCGGCTCGCTTTTCGTGGTTGTGAATCTTTTGATTCTGAGCTGGATCTTTGGTGCGTTGGGTCGCGCACGCAGCGAGCTGGCCACCCGCAAAGCGACGTTGGCCGAGCAAGCCCTTTACATGAAAGAACGCGATCTCTGGATTAAACGCGACGAGTGGATCCGGCAACATCAACCAACGCTCAAGAATCCCGCGGAAGCTTCCGCCCTGCTTGACCAGCTAAAGGAAGTGGCCGGCAAGCATAATGTCTTGATCGAGAATCCCGCGATTGGCTCGGGTGAAACAACCCCTTATCATCAGGCGGTATTCGCTTCAATCGAAACCAAAAGCGCGTGGCCGCCCCTGGTGCATTTTCTTTATGATGTGCAACAGCCGGATGCTTTCCTAGTATTCGAAAATGTGAACCTCGCGATCGATGGCAGTGATCCGACGATGATGCGTGGTAGGTTTAAAATCGCCCGCTGGTTTGCGCCGGCACAAAAGGCAAAATAAGGTAGTAATCATGAAGTATTCCCTCACACTCATCTCGATCCTGGCGCTGCTCGGTGCCATCCACAGCCAGGCCGGCGATGTTCTTCCGCCGCGATTTAATTTCAATCGCTATTCTGCGATGGTGGATAAGTCGCCCTTTGCAATCGCTACAGCAGGTGGCTTGCCCGAGGCGACACCCGATTTTGCGAAAGACCTATATGTGGCCAACGCCGCACATTCGCCGGAAGGCGATCTGGTTACGATCGCTTCCACTTCTGACCAAAATTTCAAAAAATATCTCACCACGAAAGAACCAGTGGATGGCTATGGCATCGCCAATATCGAATGGTCGGAACGCGTAGGTGCGACGAAAGTGACAATTAGCAAGGATGGAAATTTTGCGAC
>QHOW01000063.1 GCA_003219435.1 Verrucomicrobiota bacterium
AAATAACCCGTCCTCATGCGCGAGGAGTGATTCCGCGGAAGCCGAGTGCCGGTCGGTCAATGAAGCCAAATCTCAGCACTGCGCCGTCACAGTCTTACTGATCGGCGCAAATAGAGCCGACTTACTCGCCCCAATCGTCGTCTCCGGTGTCCTGTCTCCGATCAGGTCCTGCGGAATACAGGTCGTAACTGTCGGGATGTTTCTGGCCGGGACAACGGTAAATGTACTCGCTGCCCCACGGGTCCTTTGGCACCTGCTTGAACAATTGGTACCAGCGGGTGGGTTGCGGATCGGTGCTGGGTTGCGTGACCAGTGCTTGCAAACCTTGCTCAGTCGTCGGGTAAAAGCCATTCATGCTTTCATAAAGCTGCAGCTGGGTCCCGA